>JBEKNM010000272.1:0-6268 GCA_049522835.1 Mycobacterium sp. | reverse complement strand
CGGTTGCATCGCTAGGCCATGCCGCGGGCACAAATGGCGGCGCCGCCGTGTTGCGATACGCACGTGCGCGACAACACGGAGGGAGACGCGGTGAAGATTCGCTTCGGGGTCGGGCTGGGTGCAGACACCGCTCCTGATCAGCTTGCTGGGATTGTCGATCACCTGGAGAGCAGCGGGGTGGACTCGTTGTGGTTCTCCGAGCTGGTGTACTCCCCGGCGGTGGATCCCATGATCGGTATGGCTTATGCACTGGCCCGAACGATCCGGTTAAAGGTGGGCACTTCGGTGGCGGTGCTGCCAGGACGGCATCCGGTGCTGGTGGCCAAACAGTTGGCGTCGCTGGCTGCCGTTGCGCCTAAGCGGGTTCTTCCCGTCTTCGGTTTGCGTTCGGCGATTCCGGCCGAACGCGAGGTCTTCGTAGTCCCTGACGGAGAGCGGGCAGCGGTATTCGACGAGTCGCTGCGGGTGCTGCGCCTGGCGCTGGTTGACGATTCGGCCAGCTACAAGCCCTTTAAAGGCCAGTATTTCACGGTGAGCGCGGCGGCCGTCGCGCCGAGGCCGGTGCCTCCGCTTGACATTTGGCTGGGCGGCTCGGCGCCGGCGGCGTTTCGGCGCATCGGCATGCTGGGGGACGGCTGGTTGGGTAGTTTCCTTACCCCGGGCGAGGCCCAGGCAGGGCGCGAAGCGATCGAACGGGCCGCAGCCCAGGCAGGCCGCGATATCGAGCCCGATCACTTCGGCATTTCGTTGGCCGTCGCTGACGGTGAATTACCGGCGGAGTTGGCTGCAGCGGTCCGTCAGCGTCGTCCAGACCTGGACCCCGGCGAGCTGATTGCCGCCGGTTGGGATCAGCTGCACCGTCGACTCGACGGCTACCTGGAGGCGGGATTGACGAAATTCGTCATACGGCCGGTCGGTAAGGCGCCGCTGGACGGCTTCATCGATCGGTTCGTCGCCGAGCTGGTCGGTCGGCAGAACTGATCACGACCCGGTCAGGCGGGATCATCAGAAATGACGGTCGCCACGGCGTTCTTCGAAGGGATCCCTCGCACCACGTTGCCTAGCTTGGCGCCTCCGCGGTTTACCCGCGACCGCTTCGGGTACACCTCTGACAACAACCTGACTCGGTGCACGTCGTGATTCGTCGGCGCAAAACCGCAGGGAGAAGGACCGAGCATGGGCGCCAAGCACCGCATGACCGATATACCGGAGCGGAGACGACCGCCGACCGTTGCGCGGCCCCGCTCCATCTTTGGCGTCGCCTCCGCTTCGATGCTGTGTGCGTTGGCAGCGCTGGTGATCAACGCGTTCGAGCCCGACAGGTCAGCGGATACCAAGGCTGTGACGAGCCAAAGTTCGCCGCGGGTCCCGCAGCAGGTGAGCCAGGAGGGGATGCTGATCGCTGTGTCGGCGAACTCGGTGACCGCTCGCAGCGCCAACGGCTACACCCAGACCTACCTCGTCAACTCGAACACCGCCGTCATGGCCGATGGTGTCAGCCAACCCGCTACTGCTACTTCACATTTCACGGTCAACGACGAAGTAGAGATTGTCGGGACGATTCAGGGTGGTACGGCGCTGGCAACCGCCGTGGCTGACCGCGACATGGGACACGGGCACGGCCCGCCGATGGATTACGTTGGGGGCCAACCGGTCAGTGGCCCAACCGGTACTGCCTGAGTGCGTCGTTTGCGGGTCCCACGTTACGCGGATCAGACTCGCATGATCTCTTCTGCGTTGCGATGAGCGATCGCGGTTCGCTGGTCATCGGTAAGGTCGGCCTGCTCAAGGAATTCCGACACGTTGTCGCGGACGACGTAGGGGAAGTCCTCAGCGTAAATGAACCGTTCGGCGCGGATCTCAGCGACGATGAAGTTCAGCTGATTCTGGCTGTACATGCCTGACGGTGTCGCCCACACCTGTTCGCGGTAGTACGCGCTCACTTGGCGTTCCAGGTGGGTGCCGCCCCAGCTGACGACCTCATCGAGTCGGTCGAGCCAGCCAGCCAGCGACGAACTCGCCCCAATGGCCACTGAAGCTTCAGCCGTGGGTGCCGATCCAGCGCCCCCGACAAGATCAGCCGCAGTATGTGGATACCCGCCTCGGCGTGCCAGCCAAATGCGGGACCGGAGAACAGGAAATGGATCGCGGCCGGCCAGTTCCCTGCGTAATACGCTCTCGCACCGGATTCTCCGGTACGCCCGGGTGGACATAGATGGGCAGATCAAGCGTCTCAGCCGCGGTCAGCACCGGGTCGAACCGCTCGTCGTCGAGGAACAATCCGCCGCAGCTGCCGGCGATCAGGGTTCCTACGAAACCCAGCTCGTTGACGCAACGCTTGAGCTCGTCTGCGGCCGCAGCGGGTTCGTGCAACGGCAGGGTCGCGAATCCCCGGAACCTGATGGGATGCTCCGAAATCTGTTGAGCAAGAGCATCGTTCACCCGCTTACACAGCTCCACAGCTTCCGGATGAGGGAGGTTGCCGGGACTGTTGGCGCCGTGCGAGACGACCCGGACATCGATCCCGACACGGTCCATGTGGGCTAGGCGGTTGCCGCCGAGTCGCTCCGCTGAATCTTGATCCGGCATGAAGCCCCGAAGGAACTCGCCGAAACCGCCGTCGGGAGCTACGGGCGGTGGTCCGGCGAGTTCCAGGACATGTGCAATGGCCTCGGGATGATGGAAATGCTCTTCGACAGTGATGATTCGCAACAGACTTCCTCATGCTCGGACGTGACATCATTTGCGGGCCAGTGACGCCCAGTCGTCCCTTCATTGCAACACGACGCCCGCTCAGCCATTCGGCCAAGCGGGCGCCGCGTGAGATCGCTCTTTACAGCGGGATCCAGACCCCGAAGAAATCGAAGCCCCACTGGTTGAACCCTTGATTCCAAGAAGGCGTTTCCTGGTAGCCCCAGTAGTTGATTGGGCCATTGTTCCACTGGCCCCCCGGCGGTGGGATAGGCCCGCCCCACCCTGAAGGCGGCGGCTCACCCGGTCCCCACGGTGCGGGTCCATCGCCCCACGGGGCGCCGTGGAAGTAGCCACGCTGTCCATCTCCATGCCAGGGGCCACCGGGGCCACCGGGGCCACCGGGCCCGCCCGGACCACCGGGTCCGCCCGGGCCGTGGTCGCCGGGTCCGCCGGGGCCGTGGTCACCGGGTCCGCCCGGGCCACCGGGGCCGTGGTCGCCGGGTCCGGCCGGAGGAGGTCCGCCCGGGCCGTGGTCACCGGGTCCGCCTGGGCCACCCTGGCCGTGGTCACCGGGTCCGCCTGGGCCGGGTCCGCCCGGATCGCCCGGGGCACCAGGTGCGCCCGGGCCATGTGGGGCGCCCGGAGCAAGGGGTGGTGATAACGGAGCGGCGTTTGCCAAACCGGCACCCACACCCAACGCCGATGCG
Organism: Mycobacterium sp.; assembly: GCA_049522835.1. Lineage (GTDB taxonomy): Bacteria > Actinomycetota > Actinomycetes > Mycobacteriales > Mycobacteriaceae > Mycobacterium. Next base: position 2,867 of record JBEKNM010000272.1, on the reverse strand, counting down.
CCAAGCGCGCCGGCGATGGTTACCCCCCCAATCAATTGCTTCAGTTTCATGGTCGTTCACCTGTCTGCTAGTGAATTCCTCGAACACTCGCCCCCGACACATACAGAGGCTAGTTAGCCTTTCTATGAGCTGGCTGTGTAATGCCGCCGCGAGTCTTTCGGGCGGATCGGCCTCGGCTGTGTCAGTGATGGCCGGTAGTGGGTACCCAATTCGGCTACACCAACCAGGGAACTCGGCTAATTCTTCGCGTTCGTCTCGTGCGAGAGGCCTTCCAGTGCGGGGAGATGTCAAAGCAAGATATGAGACACCGCGGGTTTGTCGTTCAGCTCGGCTCGCGCAGCGGGAGGCCAGCGGTGCGATAGATCGCGTCGATGACGGTCATGTTTTCGACCGCGTCTTCCGGTGTCGTCTTCACCGTTTCGCCGCGCAGCACGGCGTTAGCGAAAGCATCGAGCTGGTAGGCGTAGGAGGCACGGCGAGAGAAGCGCTCCACCCGTTTGCCGTCCGCCGACCGGACCGCGAGCCGATGGAAAGCCTGGGGCAGGATCGGATTGAGCACATGCAGCTCGCCGCGGTCGCCGACCACACTGGCGCTGATCTGCAGCAGATGCGACGACCACATCGAGCAGCGGACCCGGCCAGTATGCCCGCCGAAAAACAGCAGCTCGGCAGTCATGGCCCGATCGATCTGAGGATCACGCAGTTTCGCCTGTGCCGAAACGACTTCCGGAGTTGAGCCGCCGAACGTGCGGGCCATGTGAACCGCATAGCAGCCGGCGTCCATCGTCGCGCCACCGGCGAGCGAGTAGTTGTAGCGGATGTCGGAGAACTTCGGCAGCGGGAAACACAGGGCGGCCTCTACTCGCTCGAGCTTGCCCAGCTCACCTGAGGCAACGATCTGCTCAACGCGTAAAGCCAGTGGGTGGTAGCGGTAATGGAACGCCTCCATCACGACCCGGTCGGACTTCGCCGCCAGGTCGGCGATCTCACGGGCTTCGGCGGCGTTGGCGGTGAACGGCTTTTCGCACAGCACGTGCTTACTGGCGGCCAGTGCGGCCCGGGTCCATCTGCCGTGCAAGCCGTTCGGCAGCGGGTTGTAGACCGCGTCGAGGTCAGGGTCGGCGATCAGCGCCTCGTAGCTTTCGTGCACCCGGGCGATGCCGTGTTTTGCAGCAAATTCCTGCGCACGCGCAGCGTCGCGCGCCGCAACTGCGGCCACCACAACCTCGGCGTTATTCGCAGCCGGCTTGATGAGCGCCGATGGCGCGATACTGGCTGCACCCAGCACGCCGATCCGCAGCACTGCGGCCTCGTTTCCAGACGCTTCACTCATGATCTTTGTCGTCCTTTCGGTCGGATAGTTGCGCGGGGACGCAAGGCTTATCTAGCGGCCTGAGCTTCGGCTTGGACGGGGGATAGGCGATGAAATGCCGACCGTCTCCCATCCACATCCCGGTGTGACCCTCATGCACCACACGGTGAATCCGCAGCACTCATCTCCGCCGGTGTGCAGAACGGAATCACTTGTCCCTGAGTGCCGATTTGGTGCAGGTACAGCAGTAGGTTGCCGGCCGAATCGGGCTGGATCGTGGCGATGTAGCGGTCGCCGACCTTGCCCATCCCGGGTCCGCTGCGCGCCGTCAGCGACGCCAGCGCGATAGTGATGCTGTCGTTGGGGTTTTTCGTCCAGGTCACCGCCCATTGATCGGTATTGAGCGCCCCGTCTCCCAGCGTCAGGGTCCCGGTGCCGTCCTGAGACAGCAGCATGCTGCGGTCATGGCCCATCCAGTTGTCGAAAAAAGACACCGGATCAGCATGGGCGAGTGCCGAGCCGCCGAACATAACGAGCCCCCTCGCCAGCAGGGCAGCAACAATCGGCAGCAGCTTCAATCCGCGCTGCGCATATGTGTGCATCACTGAATTCCTTTTCCCGTCGCTCCCGTTTTGCGCTATCACTTGGTGACGACGGCAAAGTTGTCGCTGGCGGCCCATGCCTTTTCGAAGGCGGCGAGGTCAACTTGCTCGTCGCGACCGTGCTTGATGCCGCTGTCGTTGAGGTGCACCACACGGGCTTTGGTATCGATGCCGATGACCACTACGAAGTGGTTTTCCTCGGTGTGGTTGCCAGGTTCGTGCCAGATGGTTTTGTCGTTGAGTCCGACGATCACCTTATGCCACCCGGTTGTTGCCCGGGCCCTCGATGACCGAATCATCGCAATCATTCAGCCAGGTCTCAGCATCGCCTGCTGTGATGGTGGACGACACCTAGCGAAGGGAGCGCGGCAGTGGACACCGAGACCGTGGACCGCCAATTCAGTGCGTTGCAGCACCAGGCGCAACAAACCGCACCGCTGATCCAAACGCTGGCCGACAAATTGGCCGCCGCAGCCACCGCAGGCGATCCCAATGCCCGCGAATGGGCACTGGACCTCAAGGAGATCGCGTTAGCGATCCGCGACGAGCAAAGCACCACCACGGAGCTCCTGCAGGCGATTCACGCCCTGGTCGACAACCATGTCTCGGCCACCGAGCCGTCGGCGTACTACCCGCCAACTGCCCAGTACGCGCAACCGCCGCAATACCAGGCCCCGCAGCCACCCCAGTACCAAGCCCCCTATCAACCGCAGTACCAGCAGCCTGCACCGGCCGGCGGTGGGACGTTGCAACGGTTCCTTGGCGGACGGTTCGGCCAGGCGATCGTCACCGGGGCGGGCATCGGCATCGGCGACGACATCGTCAACAGCATCTTCGACAGATTCTGAGCTGCAACGGCGTTCGGCCCAGCGACGATACGAGGTTGACACCTGAGCCAGGCGGCGAGGCGCCGGACTTGTGGTGTTACGGTTTGCCGCCTGACCACGGAACTG
>JBEKNM010000271.1:0-6270 GCA_049522835.1 Mycobacterium sp. | reverse complement strand
TCACCGCCAGCCAGGCGCTATGCCTGGTCGCGATTCCCAGCGGCGTCGGCGCGTTCCTCAGGCTGCCGTACACCTTCGCGGTGCCGATCTTTGATGGTCGTCCAATTACGACCGCCGAAGATCGGCACCGCGAAGGTGTACGGCAGCCTGAGGAACGCGCCGACGCCGCTGGGAATCGCGACCAGGCATAGCGCCTGGCTGGCGGTGAGCGCCCAGCCTGATGCGGCCGGGTGCGGGTGGTGTCCGGGAGCACCGGCGGCCGTCATCTGGACGACCACGATGCTCCACAACATCCATACGCTGAACCCGATGTGCTCGGCGAAGATGGAGAAGATCAGGTTGCGGCGGGCGATCGGCCTGCCGACCGTCGCCCAGAACACCGGGTCTTCGGGTCGCCAATCCTGGATCCAGTGGCCGGTGGCCGGTGGCCCGCTCGTTGGGGCATGCTGGATTGGCGGGGTGCTGGTCGCGGTCATGCAGTCGAAGCTAAGGACGCGCTGTTACCGGTCGGCGCGTGCGCCGTTACGTCGGGGAAACGTGGAGATCGCAACGCGCTTTTCCCGTTTGTCAGAATCACTACATGCAAGCGACTGACCAGCCCCCGGGCCTGCGGGAGCGCAAGAAGATCAAAACCCGCCAGGCCATCAGGCGGGAGGCGTTTCGCCTGATCGACGAGAACGGCTATACCGCCACTACCGTCGAACAGATCGCCGAGGCCGCCGATGTGTCACCGAGCACCTTCTTTCGGTACTTCCCGTCCAAGGAGTCACTGCTGCTCGCCGACGACCTGGACCCGCTGATATTGGCCGCGCTGCGCGCAGAGCCCCCGGACTTGTCGCCGACCCAGGCCATCCGCCGGGCCTACGAGACAACCATGGCCGGCCTGTCAGCCGAGCAATTGGAGTTCGAGAACACCAGGCAGCGGCTGATCTTCTCGATACCCGAACTCAAGGCCGCGATGTACGACGAGTACTACCGCACGGTTACCGTCATGGCCGAGGCGATCGGTCAGCGAATCGGGCGCGCCGCAGGGGATTTCGAGGTCCGGGTGTTTGTCGGGGCGCTGACCGGCGCCATGATGGCCGCCTTCGCCAACGCACCGCAGACGGCCGACACCATCTATCGGGCCCTGGACTTTATGGAAGCGGGCATGCCTTTGAGATAAGTCGACGCGATACTCTCACGCGATGCGAGAGCGTTGGAACCGGCGGGGGTTCTTGCGGCTCGCTGGTGCCACAACGCTGCTCGGCACTGGGGTCGCCGGGATCGCAGAGCTGCAATCGGCGTGCTCGTCGCCCAAACCGGCGCAGGGTGCCGCAGGCGCCGGAGCGGTGACCATCACCCACCTGTTCGGTCAGACTGTCATCAAAGAGCCGCCCAAACGCGTGGTCAGTGCGGGTTACACCGAGCAAGACGATCTGCTCGCGTTGGGTGTGGTCCCCGTCGCGGTGACCAACTGGTTCGGTGCGGAGCCGTTCGCGGTGTGGCCATGGGCCCAGCCCAAGCTCGGCCCGGCGCAGCCCGTGGTGTTGAACCTGGACAACGGGATTCAAGTTGACCAGATTGCCGGCTTGAAACCGGACCTGATCGTGGCCATCAACGCCGGCGTGGACGCTGACACTTACCAGAAGTTGTCGGCAATCGCCCCGACCATCCCACAGTCGGGCGACGATGCGTTCTTCGAGCCCTGGAAGGACCAGGCGACCGCGATCGGCCAGGCGGTGTTCCAAGCCGACCAGATGAAGTCACTGATCGACGTGGTCGACAAGCAGTTCGTCGGCGTTGCTCAGAAGGATCCACAATGGAAGGCCAAGAAGGCGTTGCTGATGCAGGGCGCACTCTTCCAAGGCACGGTGGTCGCGACAGCGGCCGGCTGGCGGACCGACTTCCTGAACCAGATGGGTCTGCTAATCGCCGACAGCATCAAACCCTTCGTCGTCGATCACCGCGCCGTCATCCCACGCGATCAAATCAAAGCTGTGCTTGATTCCGCCGACGTTGTGATCTGGACGACCGAGAGTCCGGATCGCCAGAAGGCGCTGTTGGCCGACCCCGACGTAGCGGCGTCGGAAGCGACCGCGCAGAACCGCCACATCTTCACCACCAAGGACCAGGCCGGAGCGATCGCCTTCTCGTCGGTGCTGAGCTACCCGCTGGTCGCCGACCAACTCGCCCCACAAATCGGCAAAATCCTGGGTTGAACCCAACCTGTTTGAGCGTTCGCTAAGGCTCCTCTGGCAGTGCTCGAAAACCCCTCGCCCCGGCCCCGCCTCCGGGGTTACCGTCGAGTAATGAGCGTGATGGACGTTTCAAAGGACTTGCCGACAGAGCTGGTCGGCAACACGGTACTCGACTACGGCGACCACGCGCTCATGGTGCAATGCGGCAGCACCGCTGACGTATTGGCGTGGGCGGCTGTGCTGCGTGACGCGGCACTGCCCGGTGTGGTCGACATCGTCCCGGCCGCCCGAACCGTGCTGGTGAAGCTGGACAGCCCCCGCCACCAGGGGGTTGCCCGCCAGCGACTGCGCAAGTTACGGGTCACTGCTGACTCGATCCCGGCCGCTCCGGCCGACCGCAGCGCCGACGTGGTGATCGATGTCGTCTACGACGGTCCAGACCTGGCCGAGGTCGCCAACCACACCGGCCTTACCACCGCCCAGGTGATCGACGCCCACACCGCCACCCTGTGGCAGGTCGGATTCAGCGGATTCGCTCCGGGTTTCGCGTACCTGGTCGAGGGCGACCCTCGACTGCGGGTGCCGCGCCGGGCTGAGCCGCGCACCTCCGTACCGGCCGGCTCGGTTGCCCTCGCCGGCGAATTCAGCGCGGTGTACCCGCGTCAATCACCCGGGGGCTGGCAGCTCATCGGCCACACCGACGCGGTCCTGTGGGACATCGAGCGGCCCGATCCGGCGTTGCTGACGCAGGGCATGTGGGTTCAGTTCCGGGCCGCGCCCAGTAGAACCGCCTGAGGGAGTTAGCCGTGACGAGCCTGGAGATCTTGCGGACCGGACCGCTCGCGATCGTCGAGGACCTGGGCCGGCCCGGGCTGGCTCACCTCGGTGTAGGTCGGTCCGGAGCCGCCGACCGCCGCTCACACACGCTGGCCAACCGACTGGTCGCCAACCCGGACGACCGGGCCACCGTCGAAGTGATGTTCGGTGGTTTCTCGGCCCAGGTCCGCGGCGGCGACGTCGACATCGCGGTGACGGGCGCCGACACCAACCCGACTGTAAACGGAAAATTGTTCGGCACCAACAGCATTCACCGAGTCCGCGACGGCCAGGTGATCTCTCTGGGCACCCCACGTGCCGGACTGCGGACGTATCTTGCGGTGCGCGGCGGCATCTGTGTGGGACCGGTGCTGGGTTCGCGCAGCTACGATGTGCTGTCGGCGATCGGCCCGTCGCCGCTGCAGGCCGGCGACCAACTTCCGGTCGGTGAACACACCACCGACTACCCCGAACTCGACCAGGCACCGGTGGCCGCCATCACCGGCAACGCAGTCGAGCTGCTGGTGGTACCAGGGCCGCGCGACGACTGGTTCGTCGATCCCGATGCCCTGGTGCACGCCGACTGGGTGGTATCCGAGCGCAGCGACCGGGTGGGGATGCGGCTGGTGGGCCGCCCTTTGCAGTACCGCTACCCGGACCGGCAGCTGCCCAGCGAGGGCGCCGCCCGCGGCGCGATCCAGGTGCCGCCCAACGGTTTACCGGTGATCCTTGGCCCCGATCACCCGGTAACCGGCGGCTACCCGGTCGCCGGTGTAATGATCGACGAGGACATCGACAAACTGGCCCAGCTGCGGCCCGGCCAGCAGGTGCGGTTGCACTGGGCGCGGCCTCGGTCCTGAAGTTGGATTGCGGCCGGATTCAAGTTCCGTCGGCCGTTCTCGGCGCGCGGACCGCTTGACAAGCTGGTAGAACAAGGACTGTGCACACCCAGGTACAAACCGCCCGCCTGGTCCACACCGCCGATCTCGATAGCGACGCTCGGCAGCGCGTCTGCCAGATGGTCACCGATGCGTTCGCCGGCGACTTCACCGAGACCGACTGGGAGCACACGCTGGGTGGAATGCATGCGCTGATCTGCCACCACGGCGCGATCATCGCGCACGCCGCGGTGGTGCAGCGGCGGCTGGTCTACCGCGGCAACGCGCTGCGCTGCGGTTACGTCGAAGGTGTCGCGGTACGCGAGGATTTCCGCGGCCAAGGGCTGGTGCACGCACTGCTGGACGCTGTCGAGCAGGTTATGCGCGGCGCCTACGAGCTGGGAGCGCTCAGTTCATCGGTTCGGGCTCGCAGCCTCTACGCGTCGCGCGGCTGGTTGCCCTGGCGCGGCTCGACGTCAGTACTGGCCCCCGGCGGACCGACCCGCACCCCTGAAGACGACGGAACAGTGTTCGTTTTTCCGCTCGCGGTCAGCTTGGACACCACCGCGGACTTGATGTGCGACTGGCGCGCGGGCGACGTCTGGTGAGTACATTCAAGGCTACGCTTTTCTTGCACCGTAAAGATTTTCAGCGCGACCGGTAACCCCTCCGATTCAGAACGCGAATGTATTTCACGTCACACAGAATTCCTCCAACAACTTCGAAACTAGTTGGCAGGAACCGATATTGTGGCCCTGAGCTGCACGTTGTCGCAACCGCACAGGCGCTTCAACGAGTTACCAGATAATTGGGAAGCAACTTTCAGGCGATATCAGTCAGATGGAGTTGACGGACTTCCATCTTCAATGTGAGTATCGAAATACACGGCAGGCATTGGCTTTTTGGGTTGCCCTTTGTTTAGGTGGCGCCCAAAGAGACATAGACAAGGCATAGACGCCCCGACTCAGAACGGCCCTTCCCCCGCGTACGGGTTTGGGCTCAGCGGCTGCTGGTTGGCGGGATGGCTCGAAGAGAGGAATCTGGATGCACGCCGGCGCTCCTGAGCGCGTCCACAAAGAGCGGAGCGCCTCGGATAACGCTGCGCGCCATCGGATTACGGACTGGGATCCCGAAGACGCAGCGGCCTGGGAGGCGGGCAATAAAAAGATCGCCCGCCGCAATCTGCTGTGCACGGTGGCAGGCGACCACGTGGCTTTTTCGATTTGGTCCATGTGGTCTGTGATGGCGCTGTTCATGCCGGCGTCTGTCTACGGCTTTTCCGCCGGCGACAAGCTGCTGCTCGGCGCTGTCGCCACGCTGATCGGTGGCTGCGTGCGCATCCCCTACACCTTGGGCATCGCCACCTTCGGGGGCCGTAACTGGACGGCGTTCTCCGCGTTCGTGCTGCTGATCCCTACGGTCGGCACCGTTGTGCTGCTGGCCAACCCGGGCCTGCCGCTGTGGCCGTATGTCGTGTGCGCGGCGCTGACCGGACTGGGCGGCGGCAACTACGCGGCCTCGCTGGCCAACGTCAACGCCTTCTACCCGCAGCGGCTCAAGGGCACGGCGCTGGCCATCAACGCCGGCGTCGGCAACCTCGGGGTCGCGGTGATCCAATTGGTCGGCCTGCTGGCGCTGGCCACCGCGGGCCACGAAGCGCCGTACTGGGTGTGCGCGATCTACCTGGTGTTGTTGGCAATCGTCGGTATCGCCGCCGCGCTCTTCATGGATAACCTCGACCACGGTGTCGAGGTGAACCACATACGTTCGATCCTGTTTGACCGCGACGCCTGGGTGATCTCGCTGCTCTACATCTGCACCTTCGGCTCGTGGATCGGGTTTTCATTCGCGTTCGGGCAGGTGCTGCAGGTCAACTTCTCGGCCAACGGGGAAACCGCCCAGCACGCGTCGCTGCACGCGGCACAAATCGCCTTTGTGGGACCGCTGTTGGGCTCACTGGCGCGGATCTACGGAGGTAGGCTCGCGGATCGCGTGGACGGTAGCCGGGTTACCCTCGGCGTCCTCGCCGGCATGATCTTGGGCGCCGGGATGCTGGTCAGCATCAGCACACTCGACGACCGCAACGGCAACAACTCCATGGCGATGGTCGGCTACGTCATCGGCTTCATGGTTTTGTTCATTCTTTCCGGGATGGGTAATGGATCGGTGTTCAAACTGATCCCCTCGGTCTTTGAGGTGCGCAGCCACTCGCTGGATATGAGCGAAGCGCAGCGGCGCCATTGGTCGCGCGCGATGTCGGGATCGTTGATCGGCGTCTGCTCGGCTGTCGGCGCATTGGGCGGCGTAGGCATCAACCTGGCCCTGCGCGAGTCGTACCTGCACAGCGGCACGGAGACCGCGGCGTACTGGGCCTTCCTAGCCTCCTACGTCGTCGC
>JBEKNM010000270.1:0-6283 GCA_049522835.1 Mycobacterium sp. | reverse complement strand
GTTTCAGTCATCGAAACCGGCTACAGCGCAGGCGCTTTGGAGGTCGAATCCGCCCGCGAACACCGAATACCGTGACAGCAGCGCGTCTCGGTGTCATCGAGGTGCTCATAGGACCACGGCCCCACGCAACAGCTCGTCGTGCGCCGCGAGCGCGAGCGCATCGCGTCGGCGTCGGCCTCCCACCGACGCGTCGAACCCTCCACATCGGTGAAAAGGAACGTCACCACTCCCGAAGGCGCACCGGCCGCGCACACCCCCGCAGAATGCCACACGAAGCACCATCGCACTTAGAACATCATTGGAGTGCAGCCTGAGATCCGTGCGGGCCATCTTCGACCGAATCAGCTGCCGCGGCAACGTGGCCAGCTCGGTCAAGGCGCGACGGGTCGATTCGTCCATTCCCGGTCGGTTCGGCGCGACGAGCGGAACCAGCCGCCCGCTGCGCCGGTGCCGCCATCGGTAGGAATCGTGTGGCCGGTGACAAACGCCGACAGGTCCGAGGCCAGAAATAGGATCACGCCGGCCTGGTCCTCGGGCACGCCCATGCGTCCGACCGGAACCCATTGCGGCCACTGCGTCTGCTCCTCGGCGGACAACCACTGCGAGTAGGGCACCTGCAGTGATTCGGTGACGTCGGGGCCGATCGCGTTGACCCGCACACCGTCGTGGCCGACCTGGACCGCGAGGCTGCGGGTGAAGTGGATGACGGCTGCTTTGAAGGCGGCGTAGACCGGATCCTCCGGGTAGCCGCGCAGCCCTTCGACGGACGAGACGTTGACGATCGCGCCGCCGTGTCGGTCGACCATCGCCGGGAGGAAAGCATGGGTGACGAGGAAGACGTGATGCAGGTTGACCCGGTAGAGGTCATCCCACAGTTGCGGGTCGGTGTCGACGAAGTTGCCGGGGTGGCGCAGCCAGTGGCCCACGTTGTTGACCAGCACATCCACCCGGCCGAACCGATCCAGCACCGATCGCGCCAGGTCGGTGACCTGGTCGGCGTCGCGGACGTCGGTCACGATTGCCAAAGCCGACCCGCCAGACGTTGTGATCTGGTCGGCGGTCCGTCGGGCGAGCTCAGGGTCGATATCGGCTATGACCACTTGGGCGCCGTGTTGCGCGAACAGCTGCGCGGTTGCCGCGCCGATACCGCCACCGCCGCCGGTCACCACCGCAACCCGGTCGGCCAGCAGCGTGCCGGCGTCAGTTGCCTGATCCATGCTCATATCTTCGGCTACCCGGTCGCTTCGATAACCATTAGGTAGTCATATTTCGAATGATGTTGCAGCACTGCCTTTCGCGCTCGCATGGGCAGCGGGCTACCCGGTCGGCGGCCGGTGGCTGGAAAGCAGGTGGTCGACCGAGTACTTGTTGTGGCTTCGGAAGGCAACCACAGCGGCGAGAAAGCTCGCGTGGACAAGTTGATCACCGATCACGCTGAAATGCTCGATCGTCGTCGAGCCGAAGACCAGGACGATCATGACCAAGCCGGCAGCCACGGCGGCCACTCGGGTCAGCGCACCGGCCAGCAACAGCAGTCCGGTGACGAACTCGGCAAACGGGAGCGCGTAACTGCTCACGGAGACCAGGATGGCCGGCAAGATCGATGTCTTGAACTCGTCTGTCAGCTGCGCGTGAAAAGCACCCAGTTTGGACAATCGGACCAAACCGTGCCCGAACAGGCTGGTCCCTATCGTCAGCCGCATCAACAGGTACGCCAAGGCGCGGTCGGATTCCTGGTTGACCGCGGCGCCATCCGCGGCATTTCGCTTTTCTGAGATCGCCGGCGCCAATCGGGGTGGCCAACGTTTGGTCATAACACGACTTTCTACGCGAGCGGTTCGACCGAACTGCAGACAGCGTTGTACCGAACGATGTCTCTGGCGACGAACGGTTCGTACACCTGCGCGGTAGCGTTGAATCGAGCCGAGGGGTCGGGGAGAGTGCTCGGCGTGGAGTTCGGCCCGTCAGACTGAAGGAGAGTCCTCGAATGGAACGGAACAGACTGGTCAAACTACTGTTGCGCGCCGCGCCGCTCGTCAACGCGCCGGTTGCCGCGATAGCGACTTCCCCTCGCTTTGGCGGACTCGTTGGCAGCAATATCGCAATGCTGTCCTATACGGGACGACGTTCCCATCGAACGTTCACCATCCCGGTGGGATACCGCCGGGATGGTGACGACATCACAATCCCCGTTGGGGCTCCCGACGCCAAGACCTGGTGGCGGAACTTTCTGGGCGACGGCGGTCCGATGACGCTGCGGCTTGACGGAACAGAGCACGCCGGACATGCCGTGGCACAGCGAGATGAGAAGGGGGGCGTCACCGTCGCGGTCCGCCTCACCGGCTCCTGAACGGAGCCTTGTTATGAGTCCGCATCACTATGCAGGCGCACCATTCGCGTTGTGGTGCTCTCGTCAAGGTCGACCAGGTCGCTGCGGGACCGCAGGAAGTCGCTAAATGACTTGAAGCCCAACGACTTCTCGCTGAACGAGGGGTCCATGCGCTTCATCTGGGCCTTGACCACGGAGTTATGCAGCCACTCGGCATCATCCTTTTCCTGGCCGATCCGGAGCGCGCGCTCGAGCAGCCCGGTGGCGGCGGCCTGGGGGTCGGGTGGCGCGGGTTCGTCGTCCTGCTCCGCGGTGGCCGCGGAGCCGCCACGCCCTTTAGTCTTTGGCGCGGCCGTGCCGACCGTGGATATCCCGGGCAGCGCGTCGTAGGTGAGGAACTCGTCGCAAGCGGCGGCCAGCGACTGGCTACTGGCGCCTGCCACGCCGATCCCGACGACATAGCGGCCGAGGCGCTTGCAGCGCTGGGCGAGCGCGATGTAGTCAGAGTCGCCGCCAACGATCACCACGTGCGTCAGGTCGGGCAGCCGGAACATGTCTTCGACCGCGTCGACGGCCAGACGGATGTCGGCCCCGTTCTTCCCGTACACGGTCGCCGGAAACAGTTGCACGAGATCGACCGCGCGGCCGACGAGCTGACCGCGATAGCCGGCATTGACCTCGGCCGACCAGTCAGCGTAGGCACGGGTGAGCACAAGGGTGCCGAACGAGGAAGCGAAGTCCATGATGGCACCCAAATCGACGCCCCCTGACTGCAGCCGTTCCTTCTTCAGTCCGCCCTTGGCCTTGTCGCGATGAAAAGAGTCGCGACCGTGGACTTGGTCGTATCGCGAGATCACGATGTTGTCGAAGTCGAAGTAGACCGCCACGCGGGTCGCACTGGTTTCGGTCATAGTGCCTGCGTCGCCTGGACCATGCGTTCAGCCGATCCGCTCACTTGGTGCCAACGCGGGGCTGATGGGAAAAAACCTTGAGAAAACCATCCGGTCATCGTGCGCTACCCGGCCAAACCCATCAAGCTCGGATCGGCGAACCACCGCTATCCCGGCGTTGGGAGATCCGGCCCGCGCGACACCTTGGCAAATAATCGTGGCGACTACCGCGCGGTCGGCGCCGACGCCGATACAGTTGGTGCCGATGAGCCGACCAGCCCCCCCTGTGTTGACCGTGCGGTACGACGGTTCCGAGCGCACCTTCGCGGCAGGCAACGATCTAGTTATCGGACGCGACTTGCGGGCCGACGTCCGCGTCGCGCACCCGCTGATCTCCCGAGCACACCTGCTGGTGCGGTTTGACCAGGGCCGATGGATCGCCATCGACAACGGCAGCCTCAACGGGCTGTACGTCAACAACCGTCGGGTGCCGGTCGTCGATATCCAGGACGGCCAGCGGGTCAATATCGGCAACCCGGACGGTCCCGCGCTGACCTTCGAGGTCGGCCGCCACCAGGGTTCGGTCGGGCGTCCCCCCCTGACGACGTCGATACCGATTGCCAACCCGATCAGCGGAGCGCACCCACCCCAGGCCCCGCCACCGGCCGGCGCGTCCTGGCCTGCCCCGCCGCAAGAGCCACCGGCAACGTCGCGGCTGCAGCCGTCGTATCCGCCCAACGGCCCCCCGCAGCCCGGCTATCCTGCGGGGCAGCAGCAGCGATACCCGACTGGCGGGCAACCGGCCCGACCGCCCACCGGATCGCAGCCGACACCGCAGATTTATCGGGCACCTGCGCCACCGCCTGCTGTCCCGACTGGGACCCCGACTGGGGCGACTGGCCGCATTGGCGGCGATACGAACATCGCAACGTCGATGATGAAGATCCTGCGGTCGGGCAGATCCGCGGGGGACGTGGCCGCGGGTGCCATCAGGATCGGCCGGGCTGACGACAACGACATCGTCATCGCCGAGGTGCTGGCGTCACGCCACCACGCCACCCTGGTCCCGACGCCCGAAGGCACGGAGATCCGAGATAACCGCAGCATTAATGGCACCTTCGTCAACGGGTCCCGGGTCGAAGCTGCGGTGCTGCACGACGGCGACGTCGTCACGATCGGCAACATCGACCTCGTATTCGGTCACGGCACGCTGGCGCGCCGCCAAGAGAGCACAGCAGCGACGCGCACCGGGGGCCTCGACGTGCGCGGGGTGACGTGGACGATCGAGAACAACAAGACGCTGCTGGACGAGATCTCGCTGACCGCGACCCCGGGAACGCTGACGGCAGTCATCGGTCCATCGGGTGCAGGCAAGTCGACATTCGCCAGGTTGGTGGCCGGGTATACGCAACCCAGCGATGGCACAGTGGCCTTCGAGGGCCACAACATTCATGCCGAGTACGCCTCACTACGCAGCAGGATCGGCATGGTGCCACAGGACGATGTGGTGCACGGTCAGTTGACCGTGAAGCAGGCACTGGGGTATGCCGCTGAACTGCGGCTGCCTCCGGACACCACTCACGATGACCGCGCCCAGGTCGTGGCCAGGGTGCTCGAAGAACTTGAGATGACCAGGCATCTCGAGACTCGGGTCGACAAATTGTCCGGCGGTCAGCGCAAGCGCGCGTCGGTGGCACTGGAACTGCTGACCGGGCCGTCGCTGCTGATCCTCGATGAGCCGACATCCGGTCTGGACCCCGCGCTGGACCGGCAGGTCATGACGATGCTGCGCCAGCTGGCCGACGCCGGCCGGGTGGTGCTCGTGGTTACCCACTCGTTGACCTACCTGGACGTCTGCGATCAGGTTCTGCTGCTGGCCCCTGGTGGCAAGACCGCATTTTGCGGGCCGCCGAGCCAGATCGGCGCAGCCATGGGCACGACGAACTGGGCAGATATCTTCAGCTCGGTCGCCAGTGACCCGGACGCGGCCAAAGCCCGCTACTTGGCATTGACGGGGCCGACGCCGCCACCGCCGCCCGCGGAGAAACCCGCCGAGCTGGGCGATCCGCCGCAAACCAGCCTGATCCGGCAGTTCTCCACGATCGCCAGGCGACAGATACGGTTGATCGTCTCCGACCGGGGCTACTTCGTCTTCCTGGCGTTGTTGCCCTTCATCATGGGTTCGCTGTCGATGTCGGTGCCCGGCGACGTTGGCTTCGGTACCCCGAACCCGATGGGTGACGCACCGAATGAGCCCGGGCAGATCCTGGTGCTGCTCAACGTCGGCGCGGTCTTCATGGGCACCGCGCTGACCATCCGCGACCTCATCGGTGAACGCGCCATCTTTCTGCGCGAACAGGCGGTCGGCCTGTCCACCACGGCGTATCTGTTGGCAAAGGTCTGTGTCTACACCGTGTTCGCGGTCGTTCAGTCGGCGATCGTCACCGTCATAACGCTGTTCGGCAAGGGCGGCCCGACGCAGGGCGCCGCGGCGCTGGGCAAGCCCGGCCTGGAGCTGTTCGTCGACGTCGCGGCAACGACCGTGGCTTCGGCGATGCTCGGACTGGCATTGTCGGCCGTCGCTAAATCCAACGACCAGATCATGCCCCTGCTCGTCGTGGCGGTCATGTCGCAGTTGGTGTTCTCCGGCGGCATGATTCCAGTTACCGCGCGCACCGGACTTGACCAGATGTCCTGGGCCACACCGGCGAGATGGGGATTCGCGACGTCAGCTTCCACCGTCGACCTGATCAAATTGGTGCCCGGTCCGCTGACTCCGAAGGATTCGCACTGGCATCACACGGCCGGCACCTGGTGGTTTGACATGGGCATGCTGGTCGTGATCAGCGTTTTCTACCTCGCCTTCGTGCGCTGGAAGATTCGCCTCAAGGCCGGCTGACGCGTCCTTCAAACGGCCGACGTTCGCGTGGTGTTGGGACCTTCGCCAGTTCATGACGGTGCCTGCCAAAAAATGCGCCGAGCGTAACGTCAGGGCGAAATGACGGGCCCGATTTCGCCGTGGCGTTACGCTGGTGCGGCCTGGCGAAAGGTTGGGTGGGCACTG
>JBEKNM010000269.1:0-6286 GCA_049522835.1 Mycobacterium sp. | reverse complement strand
ACAAAAACGCCAGCCACGACAGGCCGCGCTGCTGGTAGGGGCGAAGCGTCGCAGCGAATCCGTCCGGCGGCTCCACAGGCCGCAGCGACTGCGCGGCGGCCCCGCTGAGCAGGTCACCGAGCCACCCGTCGGCGCGCACAGCGATGACCTCGAGAGGGGTGTCAATGTCGTCTGGGTGGCTTGCGGCCAGCGCAAGGATCTCGGCCGCGGTCTTGCGGCCGGACGGCTCTCGCTCCAAGAACTCCAGCCCGCGGCGCAGCTGCTCTGGATCCACCGCCACCCACTGGCCGCGCAGCCGAATCAACGGGGCCTTGGCCTCGGCGAGCACTGCGATTTCGTCGTCGGTGAGCGTCTCGTCGCCGACCGCCAGCTCCCAGCGGAACTTGACAAGCTGGTCGCGACCGAACTTGCTGGCGCTGCTCACCACTCCCTCGACAGGGGTGCGCGCAGACACGACCAGCCCCAACTTGCGGCGCCGATCCCACCAGGACGGCAGCAGCACACCGAACCCGGCCGCATCGAGCACCGCGGCCGTGCCTGACAGGAAACGGTAGGCGCCGTCGGCGTCGAGTGTGAGCTCGGCCGGGCGCGCGGTGCGCAGGGCCGGGGCGAGCTCCGGGAAGATTCGGCTGGCACGGCCCAGCTCGGTCAGCAGCAGCTCCTGCGGTCGGTCCAGCCACCGGCGCAGGCTGCCGTCGTCGTTCCACGCCTGCTCGGCGGGGACCAGCAGGCTGGGGTCCTCCGTCGACTGCAACAGGAATTCCAGCCGCCACGCCGAGACTGCCGCTGGCCCGCCGTCGGCAGTCTCGGTCTCGGTCTCGATCTCGGACAACCGGAACATCGCCCTGGCCGGGCCGACGTTCCCGATGCCGACGTCGTCCCACGGCCGCAACGCCTGGGCCAGCGCATCGAGTTCATCGGGCTCCGCGCCGAACCGGCCGTCTGGACCGGTCAGCGCCGTCAACCAATCATCCACGGCGGGCCGACGCTTCGGGCGCCCCCGGCGCGGGGGCGCCAGGTCGATCGGCGGCAACGCGGCGCGCACCGCGGCATCGACCATCGCGTGCAACGCCGAGGCCACCAGCTCGTGTGGGTCGTGCCCGCCAACTTCGGCCCGGCATACCGGCGGCATCGCCGAGGTGAGTGAGGTCATCGCGACCACGTCGCGACCCTGCAACACCGGACGCCAGCAAGCGATCGCGCCGGGTGTGTCACGCCGTAGCCCCGGCAGCACCCGACCGCGCTCGACCAACTCATGCGCGAACATGGCCAGTTCGGCCAGGTAGCCGACGGACGCGCCGTAGCGGATGTCCGCGACGGGCTCGTCGATCACCGCCAACGCGGCTCCGGCATCCAGTTGCACGACCGGAACCGACCATGCCAACAGCGTCGCGTCGGTTCGCGCCGGCGGGCGCGGGACGACCCGGATCAGCTCGGGCGAGTCCAGCGGCGCCGATCGCAACGACGGCAACAGCAGCACCGAGGTACCGGGCTTGCCCGGATGTATCCCGGCAATCAGGTCGGCGGGCGCCGCGAACGGGTGCGGCCGCGCGGACCGCAATGCCTGACTCGGGCTCTTCACCAGCAGATCCGAGTCCTCCGCCCACAACCGCAAACCGCCGGACATGGACCAGAAGCCGTGCAGAACCAGCATGCAGGTTCCCCTCTTTTTGTGCTGCGCGGTGCCTGGCTAACTGAGGGACACTGGCGGCCGACTCTGGCACGCCGATGAGCTAGCCGAGATCATCGAGTTCGTCCTCGAAACACCCGAACGGTGCCCCGCCGACGGTATGGCCGACGACGAACATCCGCCGATCACCAACCCAAACCCACTCCGGATCCTCGAATTGCCCTGCACCGAAATTGCCAGCGGAGCAGCGAGCACGTTCCGGAGTTCCCCTCCGCCGGTTGCGCCGCCGCACGGACCGATGGTATCGGGCGGCCGCAACGGATGGGGCCGGCGACACGGTGCCCGAATCGCGCGCGTCCTCGACCTACTTGGGAGAGTCTCCCGCGTGCGGGGACTCGCCGTCCCGCACACTGGCCGCCTACCGCGACCGTCACCCCGTGGGTCTCGACTAAGTCCGGTCCGGTCCCTTCACCGTCATCACCGCGAACGTCGTGAGGAACGCTGCGGCCGGAATGGCATGGGTGACCTTGTCCCGGGCTCGGATGTGCGCGCCCACGGCCATGATGAAATACAAGGTGAGCATCGCCGTCGTCAGCCTCGCCAACGCGGGGAACCGGGTGACCGACAGCAGACCGACCGCGGCGGCGGCCTTGACCACCGGGAACACGGGTCGAATGCTGTCCGGAACTCCCAGGTCATCCAGAGTTTTCTTGATGGGAGCCAGCTGGACTGCGCATCCCACCGCGTCGAGAGCATGGAATGCGCCTAGTGCCGCATAGGTTTTCGGTGAAGTCAAAACGCTCATTCGCAAACCCTATCGAGTCAACTCGGGCGGTGTCGTCAGCACACCGTCCACCGGCTGCCGGGCTATCGCCTCGGCCTTGGCCACCGCCTGAGCGATCACCGGGTCAGTCTCGGTCGAGAACCAGTCTGCGACTTCAGCGGCGTCGTCGGCGGCATGCTTGGGGACGTCGTCCACCGACGACGGCTCGAACCGGAAAACCCCGTCTTCGCCGGGCGCGCCCAAGAGTCTGGTGAAACCTTGCAACGCCGCACTGAAGTCGCTGGGCACCACCCACACCTTGTTGGCGTCACCGCGCGCCATCTCACGCAGCGTCTGCAGGTACTGGTAGGCCAGCATTTCCGGGGTCGGTCGGCCGGCCTTGATCGCGGCGAAAGTCTTCTCGATGGCCTTGGCCTGCCCCTGCGCCTGCAGATAGGCCGCGGCACGCTCACCCTGAGCTCGCAGCATCCGCGACTGCCGGTCGCCCTCAGCAGCCAGGATCGCGGCCTGCTTGGCGCCCTCAGCGGACAGGATCTGCGCCTGCTTCTGGCCCTCGGCCTCTTTGATCGCCGACTCGCGCATACCTTCGGCGTTCAAGATCATCGCCCGCTTCTCCCGGTCGGCCTTCATCTGCTTTTCCATCGAGGCCTGGATCGACGGCGGCGGGTCGATGCTGCGCAGCTCCACGCGCGCCACCCGTAGACCCCATCGCCCGGTCGCCTCGTCGAGCACGCCACGCAACTGGCGGTTGATCTTGTCGCGGGAGGTCAACGTCTGCTCCAGCGTCATGCCGCCGACGACGTTGCGCAGCGTGGTGGTGGTGAGCTGCTCGACCCCGACGATGTAGTTATTGATTTCGTACACCGCCGCCTGCGGAACGGTGACCTGGAAATAGACCACGGTGTCGATGTTGAGGGTCAGGTTGTCCTCGGTGATCACCGGCTGCGGCGGGAATGACACCACCCGCTCGCGCAGGTCCACTCGGGCGCGGACGCGGTCGATAAAAGGCACCAACAACGTCAGCTGTCCGCTGACCGTGCGGCTGTATCGACCCAGTCGTTCGATCACCGCGGCCTCGGCCTGCGGTATCAACGCAACCGACTTGGCCACCACGACGCTCGCAAAGATCACCAGGACAGCCAGCAACACCAGACCAGCAACTGCACCTTGCACAGGAGTTCCTTTCTCTCACAGCGTCTTCGCAGCGCCGCTGCCGACGGGCTACACGTGCCTGAAGACCACCGCCGTGGCCCCGTCGATATGGATGACCGTCACCGACTCGCCGGGTTCGTAGACATCGCCGTCGTTGAGCGGGCGCGCGGTCCACGCCTGACCGTCGAGCTTCACCAGGCCCTCATCGCGGGCAACCCGATCGAGCACCATCGCCGGCTTGCCCTCCAGCGCAATGATTCCCATCGGCGCTACCGTGGCGGGTGTCAGCCGCCGGCGCAGCACAGGTCGAATCACCACGACCAGCAGCAGGGAAACGCTGAGGAACACCGCCCCGTCGGCCCACACCGGCCAATCCATCAGGTAGCAGCTGGCCGATGCAGCCAGTGCGCCACCCCCGAGCATCAACAAAAACATGTCGCCCGTCAGAGCCTCCGCACCGGCAAGGACCAGCGCGAATATCAGCCAGATCAGCGCGGCAGGCATGCCGCCAGAATACGCGTGATCGGCCTTTGCCGGGCCGAACAACTACACTGCGAGATCATGTGGTGTCCGAGTGCTTCGCTGTCCCTGTGGGCCAACGCCTGGCTCGCCGGCAAGGCCGCGCCCGACGATGTCTTGGATGCGTTATCGCTTTGGGCGCCAAAGCAATCGGTAACCGCGTATGATGCGGTCGCCGCGGGCCACACCGGATTGCCGTGGCCCGACATTCACGACGCCGGCACGGTCTCGCTGCTGCAAACGCTGCGCGCCGCAGTTGGCCGCACGTCTGCGCCGGCCTCCGGTGTCCCGTTGCGCGGGACGATCAACGTGGTGTTGCCGGTGCCCGGCGATGTACGCGGGCTGGCACCAAGCACCCAGTTCGAACGCGATGCCCTGGCCGCGGGCGAAGCAGTGATCATCTCCAACCCTGACGATCCCACCACGGCCGTTGGACTGGTCCCCGAGTTCTCCTATGCCGAACTCGAGGAACCCGCCGACGGCGACCAGGATCCACCAGAATTGTGTGCGCTATTTTGGATGGTGTACTCGTTGCCCGGCGCACCGGCTTTCGATCATCACGAGCTGGGCGACGCAGAATACGCGCTACGGTCAGCGGTGCGATCGGCGGCCGACGCGCTCGGCGCAATCGGGCTGGAATCCGCGACATCCGACATCGACGATCCGCGTGGACTTGTCGAGCAACTACTGGAATCCGCACGGCAACACCGGATTCCTGATCATGCGCCGTTCCGCGCGTTGCGAGTCCTCGAGAACGCCGCGCACGTCGACGCGATCATTGCGGTCAGCGCCGGGTTGAGTCGATTGCCCGACTCGTCCGCAGACCGCTTCACCGCCCGGATCAACGCCGGGCTGGAGCCGATGGGGGTGCAATCATCGTCGGAAGCCCGGATCGCCAGCGATGCGCTGCGGCCGCTTAACGACGTGGTGCGCTCGGCCCGGATGGCCGCGGTCAGCGCGATCCTGGACTCGGCGTGGCCCGACTGAGCCGCGGTTACTCGCCCGCGCTTGTCCGCGCTACGCAGTGCGGCGGACGGCATGGCGCGCCGTCGACGCTGGCCAGGCAGCCCGGCACCGGATCGGGGCCACTGACCCGGGCCGCGCTCCGGCGGTAGCGGAGTTCGTCGATCAGATCTGCGGCCAGCCGGGCGAATCGCCGATCTGCGTTGGGTGTAGCGGCCCGGGTGAATGCGATGCCCGCTGCTTCGGCTTGGGATCGCAGCTCTTGGTCGAGATCCCATACCACCTCGATATGGTCGGCGACAAATCCGACGGGACAGACGATCACGGCTTTGGCGCCGGGGCGGTCGCCGGCCCCGACCAGGCGGGCGAGATGGCCTGCGACATCAGGCTCTAACCACGGAACCTGCGGCGGACCCGACCGCGACTGCCAGGTCAGGTCGTAATCGGCGTATCCGGCGGCCGCCGCGACCAGCCTTGTGGCGTAAGCGACTTGGCGGCTGTAGAGCTGCGGACCGCAGCGCCGGTCAGCGGCCACCGGGACCGAATGTGCGGTGAACACCAGTCGCGCGTCGCCGCGCAGCTCGGCGGGTAGGGTGTCGGCGGCCGCTGTGATGGCATCGGCGAACATCTCGACAAACAGCGGATGGTCGAAGTAGGTCCGCAGTTTGACCAACTCGGGCGCGTCCGCCCCGGTCACCCGACGTGCCCGGGCAATGTCCTCAACGTACTGGGTACAGCTGGAATAACCGCTCCACGCCGACGTAGTGAATACTGCTGCACGACGAATGCCGTTGTCTCGCATCGTCGTAACGGCATCTTCGATGTAGGGCTCCCAGTTGCGGTTGCCGAAATATACCGGCAGGTCCTGTTCAGCTTCCAGCTCGGCGATCAACGCGCGGTTGATGCCGTTAATCGGCGACACGCCACCGAAATGCATATAGTGCTCGGCAACCGCATCGAGGCGCTCAGACGGTACGTTGCGCCCGCGGGTTACGTTCTCCAGGAACGGCCGAACCTGCTCGGGCCCTTCAGGTCCGCCGAAGGACAGCAACAGGATGGCATCAAATTCCATTGCTTCCTAGAGTAACTGCGTGCTGGCGCCACCGTCGGCGTAGATGATGGTCCCAGTCGTCGCCGGCAGCCACTCCGACAGCAGCGCGCACACCGTCTTGGCGACCGGCGTCGGGTCTTTCATATTCCAACCGAGCGGAGCGCGCTGGTCCCAGCCCTCCTCGAGC
>JBEKNM010000268.1:0-6324 GCA_049522835.1 Mycobacterium sp. | reverse complement strand
CAAGCACAACTCGACGCGCCAACCCCAGGCCTAAAGACCGGGGTCTGCGCGCTACGGTCTCCCGATCAGCCGGGCAACTCGTAGTCCAGATGCCGCCCGGACAGCTCGGTGGCATGCCGGTGCGCGTCCCCAGAGTTGTCGGTGTCCAGACCTACACTCGCGGTGCCTTGATAGCCACGCCATTTCACCTAAAGGGGGTCGCCGCTGATGCGCTTCCTGCACACCGCCGACTGGCAGCTGGGCATGACCCGGCACTTCCTTTCCGGCGACGCCCAGCCACGGTACTCGGCGGCTCGCCGCGACGCGGTGACCGGTCTTGGTGCGCTGGCGGCCGAGGTGGGCGCCGAGTTCGTCGTGGTGGCCGGTGATGTCTTCGAACACAACCAGCTCGCGCCGCAGGTGATCGGCCAGTCTTTGGAAGCGATGCGGGCCGTTGGTATTCCGGTCTACCTGTTGCCGGGCAACCACGACCCGCTGGATGCGTCGTCGGTGTACACCAGCGCGCTGTTCACCGCCGAATGCCCTGACAACGTCGTCGTGCTCGATCGGGCGGGTGTCCATCAGGTCAGGCCCGGGCTGGAAATCGTGGCTGCCCCGTGGCGGTCCAAGGCCCCGACCAATGATCTGGTCGCTGAAGTCCTCGCGGACCTGCCCCCGGCTCCGGTCACCCGGGTGCTCGTCGCCCACGGTGGCGTCGACGTGCTCGACCCCGATCGCGATAAACCCTCGTTGATCCGGCTCTCCGAGCTGGACGACGCGCTGGCCGGCGGCGCGGTGCACTACGTGGCACTGGGCGATAAGCATTCGCTCACCCACGTCGGCAGCAGCGGCCGGGTGTGGTACTCGGGCTCGCCGGAAGTCACCAACTTCGACGACGTCGAATCCAACCCCGGCCACGTCCTGATCGTCGACATCGACGAAAGCGACCCGCGACGCGCCGTCACCGTGACACCCCGGCATATCGGCCACTGGCGGTTTGTCACTTTGCAATGCCAGGTCGACACCAGCCGCGATATCGCTGACCTCGACATGAACTTGGATCTGATGACCGAGAAGGACCGAGCCGTAGTGCGGCTTGCGCTGACCGGTTCGTTGACGGTCACCGACCGCGCAGCGCTGGATGCCTGTCTGGACAAATACGCGCGGTTGTTCGCCTGGCTGGGTCTGTGGGAACGCCACACCGATCTGGCGGTAATACCCGCTGATGGCGAGTTCACCGACCTCGGTATCGGCGGGTTCGCCGCCGCCGCCGTCGACGAGCTGGTCGCATCGGCACGCGCGGGTGACACCGAGTCCGCCGTCGACGCCCAAGCGGCGCTGGCACTGTTGCTGCGGCTGGCCGATAAGGGAGCGGCATGAAGCTGCACCGCCTGGTCCTGACGAATTACCGGGGCATCGTGCACCGGGAGATCGAGTTCCCCGACCACGGCGTGGTTGTGGTGTCCGGCGCCAATGAGATCGGCAAGTCGTCGATGATCGAGGCGCTGGACCTGCTGCTGGAGTCCAGGGACAGGTCGACAAAGAAAGAAGTCAAGCAAGTCAAGCCGGCCCACGCTGATGTCGGCTCCGAGGTCACCGCCGAAATCAGCAGTGGCCGCCATCATTTCATCTACCGCAAGCGCTTTCACAAAAAATGCGAAACGGAGCTGACGGTGTTGGCGCCGCGTCGGGAACAGCTGACCGGCGACGAAGCTCACGATCGGGTCCGGGCGATGCTCGCCGAGACGGTGGACAACGATCTGTGGCACGCCCAGCGAGTGCTGCAAACCGCTCCGACCGCCGCGGTGGATCTGTCCGGTTGTGATTCGCTATCGCGTGCGCTCGACGTCGCCGCGGCGCATTCCGACAGCGAAGCGGCGCTGTCCGGCACCGAGCCCATGCTTGTCGAGCGGATCGATGCCGAGTATGGCCGTTACTTCACCCCGACCGGACGTGCCACCGGGGAGTGGGCCGCCGCAATTTCCCGGCTGGCCGACGCCGAGGGTGCGGTGCGGGAGTGTGCAGCAGCGGTCGCCGAGGTCGACGACCGGGTGCAGCAGCACGCCCGGCTGACCGGGCAAGTGGCCGAGCTTTCGCAACTGCGGCTCGCTGCGGGCCCGCGGTTGGCCGTCGCGCAGGCCGCTGCCGACGAGGTCGGCGCACTCACCCGCCAAGCGCGCGAAGCCGAGCTGGTCGTAGCCGCCGCGGCCGCGTCCAACGCCGCTGCGACCGCGGCCCACAGCGAGCGGTTGCGGCTGCTGGCCGAAATCGAAACTCGCGCCGCAACTATCGCCGCCGTTGAGGCCGAAGCCCAAGAAGCCGCGGATGCGCAGTCGACGGCGCGTGTTGAGGCCGACGCCGCCGATGCCGCGGTCGAGCAGGCCGTCCAGGTCCTGACGACCGCCCAACGGCGCGCCGAATGCGCCCGGCGCACCGTCGCGCAACTCGTCGACCGCGAGGAGGCCGCCCGGCTGACCACCCGGCTGGCCAAGATCGAGGCCATTGAGCGTGACCGCGACCAGGTCTGCGTGGAGCTGTCCGCAATAACGATCACCGAAGCACTGCTGCAGCGAATCGAGAATGCCGCGGCCGCAGTTGACCGCGCCGGCGACCAACTGGCGTCGAATTCCGCGACGGTGGAATTCATCGCCGCCGCTGATATCGAACTCGTCGACGGTGTCCAACGGGTGTCATTATCGGCGGGCCAAAGTTGGTCGATCACGGCCTCCGGCCCCACCGAAGTCGAGGTTCCAGGTGTCTTGACTGCGCGGGTCACCCCTGGCGCGACCGCACTCGATGGTCAAGCCAAATATGCTGCGGCACAACAGGAACTGACTGCTGCGCTTTCCGCAGCAGATGTCGCGGACCTTGCGGCTGCACGAAGCGCCGACCAGCACCGCCGCGGACTGCAGAGCAGCCGCGACCAACTGAGCGCCACCTTGGCCGGCCTGTGCGGCGATGAAGAGATCAGCCAAACGCGTTCGCGGCTGGCGCAGTTGAGTGCCGGTCAACCGGCCGAGCCCGATCTATTCGTGATGGACATCAACGCGGCCCGCGCCGAACTCGATGCGGCAGAGGTGACTCGCGCGGCCGCAGATACCGAATGCGAAACTGGTCGTCGAGGCGCAGTGGCCGCCGGCTGCCGGCTCGCCGAGACATCGACGCGGGCAACGGTTCTCCTGAACAAAGCGGCGGCTCAACGCGCCGAGCTGGATGCGGCCACCGGCCGGTTGGCCCAGGAGCGAGCGTCGGTCAGCGATCAGGATTTGGCGTCAGCGGCGCACGCCGGGTCCCGGGCGGCACAAACAGCGGAGCGGCGGGTCGCCGAGCTGGCCGAAGCGCTGGCTGCCGCCAGACCGGACGCGGTGACCACCGAATTGGCTGAAGCCACCGTCGCAGCCGACTCGCTGCGTGATCGTCACGACGACGCCGCCCGCGCGCTGCATGAAGTCGCTATCGAGCTCTCGGTGTTCGGCAGCGAGGGTCGCGCAGGCAAGCTCGACGCAGCTGAGACCGAGCGCGAGCACGCTGCCGGCCAACACGCTGTGGTCGGCCGCCGGGCCAGGGCCGCGCAGCTGCTGCGCACGGTAATGGCACGGCACCGCGACGCCACCCGACTGCGCTATGTCGAGCCCTATCGCACGGAACTACAGCGGCTCGGTCGCCCAGTGTTCGGTCCCACGTTCGAGATCGACATCGACAGCGACTTGCATATTCGCAGCCGCACCCTGGACGGCATCACCGTTCCCTACGAGTCATTGTCGGGCGGGGCCAAAGAGCAACTCGGCATCCTGGCGCGGCTGGCCGGCGCTGCCATGGTCGCAACGGAGGACACCGTTCCGGTGGTGGTCGACGACGGGCTGGGCTTCACCGATCCGCACCGGCTGGCCAAGATGGGGGAGGTTTTCGATACAGTGGGTGCGCACGGACAGGTGATCCTGCTGACTTGCAGTCCCACCCGGTACGACGGCGTCAAGGGCGCGCACCGCATCGATCTCGACGTTTAGCAGCCGACGGGTGACCCCAAGTCTTACACTCAGCCCGAAACGGGGTGCCACCATGGACATTCAGTGTGACTACGTAGTCGTTGGTACCGGCTCGGCCGGAGCCGTCGTGGCCAATCGGCTCAGTGCCGATCCGGCCACCGCGGTCGTTTCCCTGGAAGCGGGCCCGCGCGATAAGAACAGATTGATCGGTATCCCCGCGGGCTTCTCCAAGCTGTTCCGCAGTGAGATCGATTGGGATTACCTGACCGAACCGCAAAGCGAGCTCGGCGGTCGCCAGATCTATTGGCCCCGAGGCAAGGTGCTCGGCGGCTCCTCGTCGATCAACGCGATGATGTGGGTGCGCGGGTTTGGCGCCGACTACGACGAGTGGGCCCGGCGAGCCGGCCCAGAGTGGGGCTACGCGGAGGCGCTTGGTTACTTCCGTCGCATCGAGAACGTCACGGCTGCGTGGCACTTCGTCAACGGCGACGACAGCGGAGTCACCGGTCCGGTGCACATTTCTCGGCAGCGCAGCCCGCGACCCGCGACCGCCGCGTGGCTGGCGGCGACCCAGGAATGCGGATTTTCCGCCGCGCAGCCGAATTCGCCTCGGCCGGAAGGCTTCTGCGAAACCGTCGTCACGCAGCGACGGGGCGCCAGGTGCAGCACCGCCGACGCCTACTTGAAGCCTGCGATGCGTCGCAAGAATCTCAGCGTGCTCACCGGGGCCACCGCGACCCGGGTCGTCATCGATGGAGCGCGTGCGGTGGGCGTGGAATTTCAGCGTGATGGTCAACCGTGCGTCGTCTACGCCCGCCGCGAGGTGGTGCTCTGCGGCGGTGCTGTCAACAGCCCGCAGCTGCTGATGCTTTCCGGTATTGGCGATCGCGACCACCTTTCCGACCATGGCATCGACACCGTCTACCACGCACCCGAGGTGGGACAGAACCTGCTCGACCACCTCGTCACACCGTTGGGTTTCGATGTCGACGACGACAGCCTATTCGCTGGCCAGAAACCAAAAGAGGTGATCAACTACCTGCTACGGCGGCGCGGCATGCTCACCTCCAACGTTGCCGAGGCGTATGGATTTCTCCGTAGCCGTCCCGAGCTCGACCTACCTGACATTGAGCTGATCTTCGGCCCGGCGCCCTTCTACGACGAGGCGCTCGCCGAGCCGCAGGGGCATGGGGTGGTGCTCGGGCCGATCCTGGTCGCACCGGAGAGCCGCGGTCAGATCACTCTGCGATCCGCCGACCCGCATGCCAAGCCGCGCATAGAGCCGCGCTACCTGTCCGATCCCGGCGGCGTGGACCGTGCCGCCATGATGGAAGGGCTTCGGATCTGCGCCCGGATCGCCGCAGCTCCCGCATTAAAGGGCCTGCTAGGGCCCATTGCGCGACCACGCGACTGCACCGAGCTGAATGAGGCCACTCTTGAGTCGGCATTAACTACCTGCTCGCACACCCTGTACCACCCGCTGGGCACCTGCCGGATGGGCAGCGACGACGCAAGCGTGGTGGATCCGCAGCTACGGGTCCGCGGGGTCGATCGACTTCGGGTGGCCGATGCCTCGGTGATGCCCAGCACGATTCGCGGGCACACCCATGCGGCGTCGGTGCTGATCGGGGAGAAGGCCGCCGACCTGATTCGCGGCTGACTGCCCAGTTCGGGCGCCGCTGCACAGCTGAGTGTCGGCGATCCCGGCAGAATGGGAACATGACGGACCGACAACGATGAAGATGAACGCGAGACGGCGCCGGGTGCACGACAAGCTGGCGGGATTGCCCGGCGTGCGCCCAGTTCGCCGTCCCGTTTCACCGGGCAGCGCCGAAGAGTTCGACCTGTACTACGTGCGCACCGGGCGTAAGTCCGCCCATCCGCTGGTGATAATCCCCGGCGGCCCGGGAGTGGCCTCACTGCAGATGTACAAAGGCTTGCGGCGTCGGGCCGCCGTCGCCGGTCTCGACGTCGTCATGATCGAGCATCGCGGAGTCGGAATGTCGCGCCACGACGACTCAGGTGACGACCTGCCGCCTCAAGCGTTCAGCGTCAATCAGGTGGTCGATGACGTGGCCGCGGTGCTCGCTGACGTTGATGTGCGCTCGGCCGTCATTTACGGCACGTCTTACGGCACTTATATCGCGGCGGGTCTCGGCGTCCGCCATCCCACGCTGGTGCGGGCGATGATCCTGGACTCGCCGGTGCTGTCGCGGCATGACATCGCAATGGTGCGCAACGCTATTCGGGGCTTGTTGCTGCGGGGCGATAGTCCGGAAACCGCTGCGTTGGCGCCCAAGGTGCGCAAGCTCGTCGACGCCGGGGTAATGACCGCCGCAGCGGGGCAAGTCGCCGCCAC
>JBEKNM010000267.1:0-6367 GCA_049522835.1 Mycobacterium sp. | reverse complement strand
ATCCGCGCCGGACAACATACCCTCACCGCCGCCGACCCACTACCGGCTGACCTCCGCGACGCCCTCGCCCAAATCGGCGTACCCGACCTACGCACTAAATGACCGAAGTCGGGTACCGGTAGTGTATTGATACACTATCTTACATACGGTTTGTCAATGATCTACGCCTCATGGCCAACTTTAAGTTTCAGGCTTCGAGGGATCGGCGCCGCCACCCGGCGCCGGAGAAGATCCGCTAGACCTGTTATCGGCTGTTGGCTGAAGTCGTCGAGTCGCGCGGGATATCAAGCGTTGCAATTGGATACAGCCCCCAGCCATCGCGACCGTCGCGGGCCAACGCCATGGGCGCATAATTCACCACGTGTGATGCGGCCGGCTTGTGCTGTTGCCAGTCCGCGCAGGCTCGCAACGTGTAATGCCCCGGCGCCAAACCGGCCAGGTCAATGTGAACCGAATCGGTGGACGACTCTGGGACGGCCTCCTCGCGTGATTGGCTGGAGTCGTCGTGTACCAGTGTCTTGAGATTGACCGTTGCCGGTAGCGTTCGGACCACCGCGCCCGAAAAATCCACCAATTTGTAGCCGGGTAACCAATTCTCCGTGGCCGCCGCGGAGCCGTAGTTGGTCCAGACGACAGATATGGTCGCCACCTTCCCCTCTATCGATTGCGATCCCGGCCGCGCTTCCACCGAGTACCGATAGCCGGCGGAGGCATTGGCTTGCGCCCACAGCAGATACAGCCTGGCATCCATCGCAGTTTTCAAATCCCGGTCCGGGAAGTCGGCACTCGACGTCATCGACACGTGATATCTGACGACATCGTGCAGCGCCTTCTCGTAGTACGGCTGCGGGTCGCTACCGTTCGGCAACTGGCACCACTGCGTGATCACCAGCGCCGAGGTAAGTCGCTGCTTGATCGCGTTGACCACCGCATCGCTGGACCGCACGTACTGAGAGTCACTGGACTCGGCCCAAGCCGGCAGCGGCGCCTGGACACCGAGGCAGTCCGAGCGGATGCCCACCGGCGCGGACAGCTTTTTTGTGACGTCTTCGGCGAGAAGTTGACGCACGATCTCTGGATTCTGCGGAGCGACCACCAATTGCGTTTGGGGGAACGCGTTTACGTTTGCCGCGACCAGTTGCCGGATGGATGCGATGGTGATGCTCTGATCGCGATACTGGCTGATGTAGCCCAGCGCCGCACCATTGTCGTCGGGCGCGGCACCCGGCGCGATGTGGTTCTCGCTGGAGTCCCCGTACCCCGAGAACTCGAAAACGCTGAGTCGCTCGTCGCCGTCGTAGCGGCGGCCGAGCGCGGCGACCAGCTGCCCGAATGCGTCCAGATAATTGGGATCATTCCAATTCGGTTCCACCTGCATCACCCCGGGCGTGGCGCTGTTCGGCGGGCTGGGATAGCTGGTGGCAGCAGAGCGCATCCAGTCGGGAATCGCGATGTTCGTGTTGTCCGCATAGGTGTAGTTACAACAGGAGTTGTATGCGTACACGCGAAGGGTCAGCCTCATGTTTCGGCTGGCCAGCTTGGTCAGCGCGTCGTCGATCACGCTGAAGTCGAACTTGCGATCGTCAGGAGCGTCGGGAGGCAGCGTGTGCGGATCGTTGGGCTGCAACTGCCGCCACGAGACACGCAGACTGGCGTCGTATGACGCGGGCCAGGCCGGATACCGCTGCTGCGCGGGATTGCCTTGTGGGAAAAGCGGATTCAGCAGGTCTTCGTACTGGCCGCGCAGCGGGTTGGGTATCTCCTGAACGTTGGGCGGTATGGCCGGGCTGACCATCGCTGTCAGCGGCCCGGGGTTACTGTGACCACCACATCCGTTCAGCACCAGCGATGTGCACACGGCAACGGCCAGCGCACTTTTTTCCAATCGACGGAACATTGTGACCAGTGCTAGATCGCGCCCAACGACAACGCCTCGCGGTCAGCGAGGAACGGCATCGGCATCCAGCGCGCGGCCAGTAACGCTTCCATTTCATTGCCCGGGACCGGGCGCGACAATAAGAATCCCTGCGCCCGGTGACATCCGTGTTGCATCAAAGTCAGTGCCGCGGCAGGTGTCTCGACTCCCTCTGCGACCAGTTGGAGCCCAAAGGCCTCGGCGAGCCCGATGATCGCCCGGACGATGGCCAGGTCACCGGCGTTGGTGCCCAGGTCGCGCACGAACCCGGTGTCGATCTTGAGGATGTCGACCGGGAGGGATTTCAGGTGCGACAGGACCGCGTAGCCGGTACCGAAATCGTCGATGGCGATCTGGACCCCGACCTCCTTGAGCTCCGAGAGTGTCTTGCGGGTGGCTTCGATGTCGTGCACCACGGCCCGCTCGGTGATCTCTAGGCATACCGATCCGGCATCGATGCCGAACTCCTCGATGGTGTCGGCCACACTACGGACGAAGCCGCGGGTGATTAGTTGAACGGGCGACACGTTGATGCGCACTATCGCGCCTTGTCCCACCCCGTTGGATCGCCACCGGCTCAATTCGGCGCAGGCGCTTCGCATCACCCATCGGCCCAACTCTGCGGCGAGGTTGGTCGATTCAGCGACGCCGATGAATGAATCCGGTAGCAGCAGCCCACGCGTCGGGTGCCGCCAACGGACCAGCGCCTCGGCCCCCAGGATCGTGCGGGTCAGCAAGTCGACTTCGGGCAGGTAATGCAGCAGCAGAGCGTCGCTGTCGATGCCCGCTTGCAGATGAAGTTCGATATCGTTGCGGAAGACGATGTTGCGGGAGATGTCATTGGTGCACACTGCGACCTGGTTGCCGCCTGCGCGTTTGGCCGTCAGGGCGGCCTCGTCGGCACGACGAAGTACATCCGCGGCGTTGTCGCGTCCCGGCCTGCCCACCGCCATCCCGATGCTGACGGAGGGAGTGATCACATCGTCGCCGATCTTCAGGGGACCGCGCAACGTCGTCTGAAGGCGGTGCGCGAGTGATTCCGCGGTCCCAGTAAGCATCGCCCGGTCCGAAAAGACCAGGAACTCGTCCCCGCCGATCCGACCGATCGTGCCCAGCCCTTGCATGCTCGCCTGAAGCCGTTCGGCGAATACCCGTAGGTAAAAATCGCCGGCGGCGTGGCCGAAGTAATCGTTGATCGACTTCAGTCGGTCGAGGTCGAGATACAAGACCGCGACGGGCCCGCGGCGTCCCGCCGCGAGTCTTTCGGAAAGGCGCGCAACAATCGATCGACGATTGTGCAGACCGGTCAAATCGTCATGCTCAGCCAGGTAGCGAAGCCTTTCTTCGGCGGCGATGCGGTCCTGGAGCTGTGCAAACAAAGTGGCGACCGCCCCGAGCGTGCCCACCTCTTCCTGCTTCCACTTCCTGCCACGAAAGTTAACGAAGCCGAGCACACCGGTGGTCACCCCCTTTGAAACCAGCGGTGCAGCGGCCATCGAGGGCGTCGCGACGCGCAACCTTCCCGTGATCTGGCGTTGGAAAGCCTTGTAAGCATAGTTTGTCGAGGCAGGCGGCCGAATCACAACCGGTTTCGCGGGCTGAATCACAAGCGGTTCCTTGCCATGCGCGCAAGGGGCGAAGACCTCGTCGGCGGTAGTGAAGTCGACAATCGCCACCAGATCCGCTTGTGGACGGTTGGGTCGCGGTGGCCATTCCGCGATCAATTTCGAGGCCCCGATGGTTTGGTCGTTGTGGCGCAAGAACCCGGTGTCCGCGTCGAACAGGCCGACAAGCCTCGCCAGTACTTGTTCGCTCACAGTGATAGCGGTGGATGCATCAGCCTCCATCAGTTGGGCGGTAACGGAGGTGACGAACTCTAGGCCGCGCGGCACGGTGCCTCGATTGCCGCGGTGCAGATGATCTCAGCCGATTCACGCACGTCATCACAGAATTCGGCCCATGCCGGCCCGGTCTTGTGCGGTGTCTCGGTCATCGTTGGGCTCCTCAAACACACGTGGTTGCCGTCGTTCGCAAGACGCGGAGGCCAACCTTTTTGCGCGAGTGGCTGACGCGAGTGGCAACGCATGAGACCTTCGCCACGCCGGCACGAGTGACTATAGTCTCATCGGCGCGCGATCGCTTGGCCCCTTCGGCCAGCGCTTGTCGTGAAACTCAAATTTGCCAGCAACATTTGAGAAAAACTGAGAACATTAAATGTGAGACGCCTACTTCCGCGTCCTGTTAACAGTGCGCCGGCGTCACACGCGTTCGAGGATCGACAGGCCGCGATTGCGATCAATCAGATAGATCAGGCCCCGATGGTCGACATAAACATCGTTGCTGCAAACGCGTTGCGCGCCCGAGGGCACATCCGGCATCCACCACGCCGCTTGCTTCATCGCCAGCGGGTTGCTGATGTCGATGATTCTGAGGCCGCTCGCAAACCATGCGGCGGGCACCTCGTTGCCGACGATCGTTTCGACGGGCTGATGACATCCGGTCATCAGCGGCGAGGCGACCCCGACGAGTTCTGGCACTTGAAACGTGCTGACCGGGACTGGATTGGTCTCATCCGTTATGTTCACCATCCAGAGCATCGCCGGCAATTCGGGCGAGAGTTCGGGATCGAGCGGCTGCACGTGCTCATCGGCCACCAGCATCCACTTATGACCGGCGATCGGCACATCGATCGGCACCAGACTGTGCGTGGGCCAGCCGAACGGTGGACTCCAGTCGATCATGGAAACGGTCCGTGGTTTGCTCAAGTCGCTGATATCGAGGATTACGCCGCCGCCATGCCAATAGCTGACATAAAGCCGGTCCCCCCGGCGGATCGGATGGTGGCAGCGATGGTTGCGGCCTTTCCAGCTCGGCGTCTCACCGCCGGCGGTCCATTGGCCCGGCATCCACCAACGCCCCACCTCTTCTGGCTTCTCGGGATTGGCGAAATCCAGGATCATGACAATGGTGCCGACATAGCCTTCCTGCTCGGCGGAGATATAGGCATAGCGGCCGTCGAAAGTGAAACGATGCACGCCGGTGCCGACACAGTGCCAATGGTGAATGTCCCGCGGCTTGTCCGGGTCGCTGACGTCGAACACCCGCAGCCCGACGAAATCGGCATTCGGCATGTCGCCGCGCGTCCGCTCCCGGTTCGCGAGCATGATGTCGTTGGCGACCCGCACTTTATGCGAATGCAGGCCCGCAGGTATGTCGACCGAAGCGGTGATGCGAGGGTGTTTGGGATCCGACACATCGACAACCGATGTCCCGTGCGGCGCATCCATGTGCCCGATATAGGCGTGATCGCCATCCAGAACGACCTGTCCGCCACCCGCGCAATCCAGCCATGCGACCTCTCGTAATCCCTTGCCCTGGGCCATCGTCGGACTCCCTTCGTTGTGCCTACCAGCGGGGCGGTTGCGGCGCTTCCACCGTTGCTGCAGACGCTCGGCGTCCAAACTCGCTCGCGTCTGCCCTGTGATTGTGATCGACGCGGATCTGGTCACTGCACGCTTCAGCGCCCCGCTTCCGCATCGTCTGGTTCACGGCCTGGTCAAGGCCGTTCGAGCAGAACTCATGACCGCTGGCCGCGATGGGATCCGCGCGCGGTCACGAAGTCCGGTCGCCGATGACCATGACGCGTTGCGCGCTTAGCCTCGAGGGTTCGCAGGACTGTTGCGGTCGGTGGCTCGTTGGTCCTCGTGGCGGTTGTCCTCGTCGACGTTGTACGTGGCGGTGGGCAGTGTCAGGACCATGGTCACACCACCGCCAGGTGTCTCCTCGGGGGTGATGTGGCCGCCCATCGCCTCCGCGAGTCCGCGGGCGACCGCCAGTCCGTGGTCGACGCAGCTGTAGTTGTCGTGGTCCCCGGATCGTTGGAACGGAGGGACGCCGGGCCCGGTGTCGATCACCCGGATTTCGACGGTGTCGATCAGCCCGCTGGCGGTGATGAGGATGTGTTTGGCGTCGTCGGAGTGGCTCAGGGCGTTGGAAATCAAGTTGTCGAGGACGCGTTCGAGTAACCCTGGATCGGCGAGGGCTTCGGGCAGGTCGGGGGCAATTATGGGTTGCACGTCGCGAGTGCGGGATCCGATGCGGTCAAGAGTCCTTGGCAGCACCTCCTCGATGGCCACCGGGGCGCGGCTGATGGCCAGTACGCCGGACCGCAGTCTGCTCATGTCGATCAGGTTGGCCACC
This sequence comes from Mycobacterium sp., assembly GCA_049522835.1. GTDB lineage: Bacteria > Actinomycetota > Actinomycetes > Mycobacteriales > Mycobacteriaceae > Mycobacterium. The sequence continues at coordinate 252 of JBEKNM010000267.1, read as the reverse complement.
AGTCGGTCCAGCTTGCCGAGGGACTCCGCTGCGATGCCGACGAGTTCACGGTGGTCTGCTGCGCTCCACTGCAGGCCGGGGGTTCCGATGCTGTCCACTGCCGCTTTTGCCGACGCCAAGGGGGCGCAAAGGTCGTGGCTGACCGCACTGAGGATATCGGTGTGTAGCCGGTCAGATTCTTCGAGTCGGTGCACCTTGTCAGCCTCATCGTGCAGCTGGCGGTGGTGTAGCGCGACGGCGGCTTGCGCAGCG
>JBEKNM010000266.1:0-6367 GCA_049522835.1 Mycobacterium sp. | reverse complement strand
CCCAGCAGGCGCCGCACGATAATCGTGCGGTTAGCCCAAGGGCAAGCGCGGGCAACAATGAGCCGATACCGACCAGGCTCTACCGGAAATCCCTCTCGTCCGTCGGCGGTGATGCGAGTGGTGATGTAGTTGGTGTCGCGCTTGAATTCGCCCTTTTCGGCAACGTAGGTGGCCATGGCCACTAATCCTGCACGACGGTGTCGGCGCCTAAAGTCTCGCCTCAGTTTGGGACGGGGTCACAAACCGCCGAGCCAGATTGGTCTCAGTTGACGGGCCCGGTTCCCAGTGCGCGATCCACGGTCCAGTGCCCTCTGACTGATCGAAAATCCCGTCCTCCAGCCAGCTGTAGCGGCCTTCGAGCACATCGTGGGCCAGCTGGACATCGCTGCTGTCGGTGTTGCTCCACAACGCGTCGAACAGGGCCTCAACCCGCAGGGTCGCTTGCTGGCAGAACGTTTCGGCCAGCTCGTATGCCTGCTCACCGACGCTCGGATCCGCGACGCGCTGACCCTCGGCACGCACGCACGCCGCGGACATCGCGAACAGCTCGGCACCTATATCGACGATGCGCCCCAGGAATCCCTGCCTTTGCTCCAGTTTGGCCTGCCAACGCGCCATCCCGTAGAAGGTATTGCGGGCCAGCTTGCGGGTGGAGCGTTCGATAAACCGGACGTGTGACGCCAGTGGGCCGAACTCGTTGTACGCCCTGGGTCGCTGACCTTCACCAAAAACCAGCTGTGGCAACCACTTTGCGTAGAACCCGCTCGCGCCGACGGCCGCGGCGGCCTTCTGCCGCAGACCAGTGTCAGGTTTCGCGAGGTCACCGGCAGCACTCAAGTGGGCGTCGACCGCCTCTCGGGCGATGAGCAGCCTCATGATCTCGCTGGATCCTTCGAAGATGCGGTTAATCCGCAGGTCCCGCAAAGCCTGCTCGGCCGGTACGGCGCGCTCGCCGCGCGCGGCTAGGGACTCCGCGGTTTCGTACCCCCGACCTCCACGGATCTGCAAGAGCTCGTCGGCGATAAGGCAGGCCATCTCGCTGGACCACAATTTGGCCAAAGCCGCTTCGATCCGGATGTCGTTGCGATCTTCGTCGGCCATTTGCGCAGACAGTTCGAGCACCGCATCAAGCGCGTAGTTCGTGGCAGCGATGAACGAGATCTTGCTGGCCACCGCTTCATGTTTGGCCAGCGGTTTGCCCCACTGAACGCGCTCGCCGGACCATTCGCGCGCTATCTTCAGCGCCCACTTGGACGACCCGGTCGCACTTGCGGGCACGGAAAGCCGTCCGGCGTTGAGTGTGGTCAGTGCAATCTTGAGCCCGTCGCCTTCCCGGCCGACCAGGTTTTCTGCGGGGACACGAACACTGTGGAGCCTGGTGACACCGTTTTCGATGCCGCGCAATCCCATGAACTTGTTCCGTCGCTCCACGGTGATCCCGGGTGAATCGGCCTCGACAACGAATGCGCTGATTCCGCCCCGGTGCCCGTCGCTGCGGGGTACCCGGGCCATGACCACCAGCAATTCGGCGACCACGCCGTTGGTGGTCCACAACTTCACGCCGTCCAATTCGTAAGCCTGCCCGTCGTCGATTGGTGTCGCCGTCGAACCTAGGCGCGCCGGGTCGGAGCCGACGTCGGGTTCGGTGAGCAGAAACGCCGATATCGCGCCGGCAGCGCAGCGTGGCAGGAACTTCTGCTTCTGTTCGGGGGTCCCGGCCAGCTTGAGGGGTTCGGGTACGCCGATCGACTGATGAGCCGATAGCAAGGCGCCGAGACTGGGGTGGACGGTCGAAATCATCATCAATGCCCGGTTGTAGGCGACTTGCGACATCGCCAGACCGCCGTACTCGGACGGTATTTTCATGCCGAAACAACCCAGATCCGCCAGTCCCTTCACGTATTCGTCGGGGATCTGGGCATCGCGCTCGATGACGCTGCCATTGACGGTGTCGAGAAATTCCCGCAACTTGCCGAGAAATGCGGCGGTGCGGGCCTCCTCGGCGTCTGACGGCGCCGGAAAGGGGTGTATGAGCTCCAATGGGAACCGACCGAGAAACAGCTCTTTGGCGAAGGACGGTTTATCCCAACCGCTTTCGCGGGATTCTTCGGCTACCGCTCTTGCTTGCTCCTCGGTGACTTGCGCCTGCTGTGCCATCGCCGCCTCCTTGCCAATCTTTGCGATGAGGGTTGAGTACCCAAATTTTCTACTCTTCGGCATTCCCGCGACGCGCATCGCCGAGCTAGGTTGGATTGCCCGGCTCCTCCTCACGCCGCTACGCGGCGCGCATCGTCGCCGGCTAGGCGTCCAACTCCTGGGCCACTGCCTTGACTACCTCGGAGACCCGGCGTGCGGTCTTGCGGTCTGGGTAGCGCCCCTTGCGCAGCTCGGGTTGCACGGCGCTCTCCAGCAGCGTGATCATGTCTTCGACCATGCCGTGCAACTCATCGGGGCTGTGCTTGTGCTCGACAGGAGTTTCGCGGCGCGTCTTGGCAAGGCTGGGTGGCGGATCGATCAGCTTGAGACTCAATGCCTGGGGTCCACGGCGGCCGGCAGCGACGCCGAATTCCACCTTCTGACCAGCCTTGAGCACTTCAACGCCCGCGGGCAACGCCGACGAGCGGACGTATACGTCCTCCCCCTCCTCCTGCGACAGGAAGCCAAACCCCTTGTCGGAGTCGTACCACTTCACCTTGCCGGTCGGCACTTGGTCTCACCTGCTTGTCTGACGGATCATTAGGATGGCAATACAAGACGCGTCCCGCCTGCGCAGGACGCGATGTCGGATCCTGATCCTACTCGGGTGGTTGCCCGCCGAGCACCCCCGTTTAGCTGTTCCTCGGTAGTCTGATGCTTACCGCTGGAGGAGATATGCGCCTGGTCCTGAACATCATCTGGCTGATATTCGGCGGCCTGTGGATGGCCGCCGGATACCTGGTCGCGGCGCTAATCAGCTTCTTGCTCATCATCACCATCCCATTCGGCTTCGCGGCGCTGCGCATCGCCTCGTATGCGTTATGGCCGTTTGGCCGCACGATCGTCGACAAGCCCAATGCTGGCGTCGGTTCCCTTATCGGCAATGTCATCTGGGTGCTGCTATTCGGAATTTGGCTGGCGATCGGGCACCTGGTAAGCGCGGTAGCCATGGCGGTCACGATCATCGGCATTCCGCTGGCGCTGGCAAATCTCAAACTGATCCCGTTGTCGCTTTTTCCGCTGGGCAAGGAAATCGTTCCCGTCGACTCGCCGTCCCAGTTCGGCCGGGTGCGCATATGAGACTGACCGCACTAGGTGTACCGACGGTGCCCGGCTCTACGCGGGCAGACAATCGCGCCGTCGCGGCACCAGTACCAACCGACGGCCCGCTGCTGGATACACACGGACGGGTCGCCACCGATTTGCGAGTGTCGCTGACCGACCGGTGCAATCTGCGATGCCGTTATTGCATGCCGGCAGAGGGCCTGGACTGGCTGCCCGGCGAGCAACTGCTGAGGCCAGACGAGTTGTCCCGGCTGATGTACGTCGCCGTCACCCGCCTCGGAGTCACCAGCGTGCGATTCACCGGTGGTGAGCCACTTTTGGCGCGCCACCTCGAAGAGGTGGTGGCAGCGACAGCCCGTCTGCGGCCACGCCCGGAGATCTCGCTCACCACCAACGGGGTGGGACTGGCCCGACGCGCTGTCGCTCTCGCCGAAGCAGGCCTGGACCGGGTAAACGTGTCGATGGACAGCGTGCACCGAGACCGCTTCGCGGCCATTACGCGTCGAGACCGGCTCGACGATGTGCTGGCCGGCTTGGCCGCCGCCAAAGCAGCAGGTCTGACGCCGGTCAAGGTGAATGCCGTGCTCGACCCCGCCACCGGACGCGAGGATGTGGTCGAGCTGCTGCGGTTCTGCCTCGAACATGGTTACCAGTTGCGGGTCATCGAGCAGATGCCGCTGGACGCCGGGCACGAGTGGCGCCGAGACGCCGCCGTGAGCGCCGACGACGTGCTGGCGGCGCTGCGGCCACACTTCCGGCTGCGGCCAGACCCGGCGCCGCGTGGTGCGGCCCCAGCCGAGCTGTGGCTGGTCGACACGGGCCCAAAGACGCCGGCCGGACAGTTTGGCGTAATCGCGTCGGTGTCGCACGCGTTCTGCTCGACCTGCGACCGCACCCGGTTGACGGCCGATGGCCAAATTCGCAGCTGCCTTTTCTCCGCCGAGGAGACTGACCTTCGCGGCCTTTTGCGCACCGGCGCGCACGACGACGCGATAGCAGCGGCCTGGCGCGCCGCGATGTGGGCCAAGCCTGCCGGCCACGGCATCAACGACCCCGGCTTCATCCAGCCTGATCGCCCGATGAGCGCTATCGGTGGCTAGCCCTACAGCTCAAGTCCCCTTCGAACCAGGAGGAGAACCGGGCGGAATCCAGGTGACGGTCCGCTACTTCGCTGCCGCGCGGGCAGCCGCTGGAGCCGAATCGGAAACAGTGACACTGCGTCCAGGCGCCACAGTGGCCGAGCTGGTCGGCGACCTCGCCGTCCGGGGTGCCTGTCTGGCTGCAGTGTTGAGCCGATGCTCGTATTTGTGTGACGGAATCGCCGTCCGCGATGACACCACAGCCTTGCGCTCGGGCGTCACAATCGACGTGCTTCCGCCGTTCGCCGGCGGCTGACGTTGTGATATATCTCACGTAACGGAAGGATAACGGCCCGGACACGGTCCGATTTCGGGCAGCTGTGACCTGCACAGATCCGCTGCTTTCCTGGGATTTTGCCAGATGACGGCGGAGGAAACGCCGGGTTTCTTTAAACGTGACGAGACCACCACAAGTCGCTAGCGTCTCCGGAGGCTCGCCAAGCATTCCGAGTGGCGTTCCTCCCTCCCTATCGCGCCGAGCTCCATCCAGTAGGCGGGGGACATCGTAAGTGGATGGAGACGGGGGACCCACCGGTCCACCGTGATCGGACTGGAGTCACTGGCGACTCCTTGGGGTGAAGCCGACGTCTTTCCCTCTGGAATACGACTTCGGCCGGGTGGCCTCTCCAACCCGAACCCGACAGCTGACCTCGTAGGCGCGTAACGAGAGGATCTTCTCTGCGCATGACTGGACGTCACCGTAAGCCCAGTGCCTCGAATATCAGTGTCGCCAAAATTGCCTTTACCGGGGCAGTGCTCGGTGGCGGCAGCATCGCTCTCGCCGGCCAGGCGGCCGCCGCCACCGACGGCGAATGGGATCAAGTAGCCAGCTGCGAGTCCGGCGGCAACTGGTCGATCAACACCGGCAACGGCTACCAAGGTGGCCTGCAATTCTCCCAGGGCACCTGGGCCTCCCACGGCGGCGGCGACTACGCCCCGTCAGCCCAACTGGCCAGCAAGGACCAGCAGATCGCGATCGCTGAGCGAGTACTGGCGAACCAGGGTCGTGGCGCCTGGCCCGTCTGTGGTCACGGGCTGTCGGGCGCGACCCCGCGTGAGGTCCTCCCCGCGCCAGCGGGTTTCGACCTGCCGTGGCTGACGCCCCCGCCGCCAGACGCACCGCCGCCAGACGCTCCTCCGCCAGACGCTCCTCCGCCGCCGGCCGACCCGCCTGCACCGGTTCAGCTGGCCGGCAACGATCAACCCGCGCCGCCACCAGACGCTTTGCCGCCGGCGCCGCCCGGTGACGTCGACGGCGCACCCGCTGCACCACAGCAGGCCTCGAGCGTTGGCTACACCCAGCAACTGTGGCAAGCGATCCAGGGGCAGGACGTGCACGGAAACGATGCATTGGACGCGCTCGCGCAGCCGTCCACGCTCAGCTGACAATCTGCGCCGGCGCCCTGCGCCGAGCGCTAGCCAGCTTCGTCGCCGTGCTAGTTAGGCCGAACCCACCCACTCTTCGGTTCCGTTGTCGAAGAACTGGTGCTTCCACACCGGTAGCCGCGCCTTGATGGTGTCGACCAGCTGGGCACAAGTGGCGAACGCCGCCTGTCGATGGTCGGCGGCGACTGCGGCCACCAGGGCCGCCTCGCCTATCTGCAGCACGCCAATCCGGTGGCTGGCGGCAACGGCACGCACCCCGGTGGACTGTTCAGCCACCTCGGCGACCACATCGGCAAAGACCTGCGCGGCAGACGGGTGCGCCGAATACTCCAGTCGCGACACTCCGCGTCCATCGTCGTGGTCGCGGATCACGCCAACAAACCCGACGATGGCTCCTGCTGCCTGATGGCTCACCAGTTCCTCATGCTCGGCCAGAGAGATCGGCTGGTCCGTCACGACGGCGCGTAGCACCAGCGTCATCGCTGGTGATCCTCGCCCGCGATTTGTCCAAGCGCATGGTGGAGCACATCGGCGAGCACCGCCAGACCGTCGCGTACCCCGCCGGGTGATCCCGGCAGGTT
>JBEKNM010000265.1:0-6402 GCA_049522835.1 Mycobacterium sp. | reverse complement strand
CCACCACAAGCGGTCCCGGCATCGTTCGCCGCCGAGCCCTCGGGTCCGGCAACTCGATCGGTGTCAGGCCGATGAGCACCGCTGAAGAACAGCTGGAACAGGGTGGGAGGCGCAAGCCGCCGCTGGATCTGCGGTTGCCCGGCTCTGTCGCCGAGATCCTCGCCAGTGCCCCCGGGCCCAAGATCGGCGCGTTTTTCGACCTGGATGGGACGTTGGTCGCCGGATTCACGGCCGTCATCCTCACCCAGGAGCGCCTCCGGCGCCGCGATATGGGTGTGGGTGAGCTGCTCAGTATGGTCCAGGCCGGTCTGAACCACACGCTCGGGCGCATCGAGTTCGAAGACCTTATCGGTCAGGCGTCTTCGGCGCTGCGCGGGCGGCTGTTGACCGACTTGGAGGAGATCGGCGAGCGGCTGTTCGCCCAGCGGATCGAGTCCCGGATTTACCCGGAAATGCGTGAGCTGGTGCGGGCTCACGTGGCTCGCGGGCACACAGTCGTGCTCAGTTCGTCGGCCTTGACCATCCAGGTGAATCCAGTGGCCCGCTTCCTCGGAATCACCAACCTGCTCACCAACACGTTTGAGACCAACGAAGACGGGTTGCTCACCGGCGACGTGGTGAAGCCGATCTTGTGGGGGCCGGGCAAAGCCTCTGCGGTACAACGGTTTGCGGCCGAGCACGACATCGACCTCAAAGACAGCTACTTTTACGCCGACGGCGACGAGGACGTCGCGCTGATGTACCTGGTCGGCAATCCACGGCCGACGAATCCCGAAGGCAAGATGGCCGCTGTCGCCAAGCGCCGGGGCTGGCCGATTCTGCAATTCAGCAGCCGGGGTGGCGTGGGCTTCCGGCGGCAGTTGCGAACACTTGCCGGCTTCGGCTCGATGTTCCCGGTCGGCGCCGGAGCAGTGGCGATGGGTGTGCTGACCGGCAGTAGGCGGCGCGGCGTCAATTTCTTTACCTCCAACTTCTCCCAGCTGGTGCTGGCGGCTACTGGAGTGCATCTGAACGTCATCGGGAAGGAGAATCTGACTGCGCAGCGTCCGGCCGTCTTTATTTTCAACCACCGCAACCAAGTTGACCCGATCATTTCCGGTGCGCTTATACGCGACAACTGGGTGGCGGTGGCCAAGAAAGAACTGGAGCGTGACCCGATCATGGGCCCGCTCGGCAAGTTGCTGGACGGTGTGTTCATCGACCGCGACGACGCGGTTGCTGCGCTGGAGACGATGCATACGGTCGAAGAGCGAGCCAAGAACGGACTTTCTATCTTGATGGCTCCGGAAGGCACCCGGCTGGACACCACTGAGGTCGGGCCTTTCAAAAAGGGGCCATTTCGTCTCGCGATGGCGGCGGGGATCCCGATCGTCCCCATCGTGATCCGTAATGCGGAGATCGTCGCAGCCCGAAACTCCAGCACAATAAATCCGGGCACCGTTGACGTCGCGGTGTTTCCGCCGATTCCGGTCAACGACTGGACCCTGGACGCGCTGCCGGATCACATCGCCGAGGTGCGCCGGCTGTATCTGGACACGTTGGCTGACTGGCCCGTCGACGAGCTGCCCGAGGTCGATCTGTACGCGAAGAAGGCGGCGAGCAAAGCCGGCATTCAGGCTGCCAACGCAACCGCGAAGAAGAGCGCGGCGAAGAAGACCGCTCCCAAAGCCGCGGCGAAGACTGGGACCGCAGCGGTGAAAAAGACGCAGCCAAAGATGAAGAAGCCGGCCAAGGCGAAGTCTGGCACGGACCAAACGACGAGCTCTCCGCCCAGAGGACGGCCATGACCCAAACGGCCGCCGATACCATCGCAGTCCTCACCGCGCAGGACGCGTTGGTGCTGCTGTCCATGGACACTCCGGTCGAAACGCAGCTGCTGATGGATTGGCTGGGTCAGCAGCGGGCCCGCAATCCGGATGCGAAGTTCGACGTATTAAAACTGCCCTCCGGCGATGCGCCGCCGTCGGCGCTGACTCCGCTTGTTGAGCAGCTCGAGTCAGGCCCCGCATCAAGAGAGGACCGTTCGATTGTGCCGGTGCGGGTGTTCTGGCTGCCGCCTCCGGATCGCAGCAGAGTCGCGAAACTGGCCGGGCTGCTGCCGGGCCGGGATCCCTACCACCCCAACCAACGTCAGCAGCGCCACATTGTGCGCAGCGATCCCTTCCGCGCGAGGGTGGTGGTCGGCGAGTCGGCCAAGGTGTCCGAACTCCGCCAGCAGTGGCGCGACACCACCGTGGGACAGAACCAGCGCGATTTCGCCCAGTTCGTCACGCGCCGCGCGATCTTGGCGATGGAGCGTGCCGAGTACCGAATCCTCGGACCCCACTACAAGTCTCCGCGGCTGGTAAAGCCAGAAATCCTAGCTTCCGCGCGGTTTCGCGCCGGGCTGCAGAAGATCCCGGGCGCAACCGTCGAAGAAGCCGGGAAGATGCTCGACGAATTGGCCACCGGGTGGAGCAGGGTGTCCGTCGACCTCGTTTCGGTCCTCGGCAGGATGCTCAGTCGCGGATTCGAACCCGAGATCGACTACGACGAGTTTCAGATTGCGGCCATGCGCGCCGGGCTGGAAGCTCATCCGGCGGTGCTGCTGTTCTCGCACCGTTCCTACATCGACGGCGCGGTGGTGCCGGTCGCCATGCAGGAAAACCGGCTACCGCCGGTGCATGTCTTCGCCGGGATCAACCTGTCCTTTGGGTTGATGGGCCCCCTGTTACGCCGCTCCGGCGTCATCTTCATCCGCCGCAATATCGGCGATGACGCGCTCTATAAGTACGTCCTGCGCGAATATGTCGGGTACATCGTCCAGAAGCGGTTCAACCTGAGCTGGTCCATCGAGGGCACACGTTCGCGTACCGGCAAGATGCTGCCACCCAAGCTAGGTCTGATGTCCTATGTGGCCGACGCTTACCTGGACGGCCGCAGCGAAGACATCCTGCTGCAGCCGGTGTCGATCAGTTTCGATCAGTTGCATGAGACCGCCGAGTACGCCGCCTATGCTCGCGGCGGCGAAAAGACCCCCGAGGGCATTGGCTGGCTGTACAACTTCATCAAGGCGCAGGGCGAACGCAATTACGGCAAGATCTACGTCCGCTTCCCCGAAGCGGTCTCGATGCGGCAGTACCTCGGCGATCCGCATGGTCCGCTTGTGCAGGATAAGGACGCCAAACGGCTTGCGCTGCAAAAGATGTCGTTCGAAGTCGCGTGGCGGATTCTGCGGGCGACACCGGTGACGGCGACGGGGTTGGTGTGCGCGTTGCTGCTCACCACTCGCGGTGCGGCGCTGACACTCGATCAGTTGCATCACACGTTGCAGGACTCACTGGACTACCTGGACCGCAAGCAGAGCCCGGTGTCGACGAGTGCGTTGCGGCTGCGCTCACGCGACGGTGTGCGCGCAGCGGTGGACGCATTGTCCAACGGGCACCCGATCACCCGTGTCGACAGCGGCCGGGAGCCGGTGTGGCGCATCGCGCCCGACGACGAACACGCCGCGGCGTTCTACCGGAACTCGCTGATAGATGTCTTCCTGGAGACCTCGATCGTCGAACTCGCGCTGGCGTACGCCAGGCGCGCTGACGGCGACCGCATGGAGGCTTTCCGGACCCAGGCGATGCGGCTGCGCGATCTGCTGAAATTCGATTTCTACTTCGCCGACTCGACGGCGTTTCGGGCCAACATCGCCCAGGAGATGGCATGGCACGAAAATTGGGAAGCCCACGTCACCGCCGGGGGCGACGAGATCGACGCGATGCTTTTCGCGAAGCGCCCGTTGATGTCAGATTCGATGTTGCGAGTGTTTTTCGAGGCGTATGAGATCGTCGCCGACGTGTTGCGCGACGCCCCGGCTGGTATCGGCCAGAAAGAACTGACGGATTTGGCGCTCGGGGTCGGCCGTCAGTACGTGGCGCAAGGCCGGGTGCGCAGTAGCGAATCAGTGTCGACGCTGCTGTTCGCCACGGCGCGCCAGGTTGTTGCCGACCAGGATCTGATAGGACCGGCCGCAGATCTGGCCGAGCGGCGCATCGCTTTCCGGCGGGAATTGCGCAACGTTCTGCGCGACTTCGATTACGTCGAGCAGATCGCTCGCAATCAGTTCGTGGCCCGCGAGTTCGAGGCGCGTCAGGTGCGCTCCGAAAACAAGTCCGTCGGCCAAGCTCAATAGCTGGCTGCACCGGCCCATACCCTGGGTACATGACCGTTGCCCGCCCTACCGGTAAGGCCTCTGGTCAGCCATCCGGAAAGGGCCCGAGAAAGGCGGGGCGTACGGCCAAGCCCCACGCTCCGGTGTGGCCGCTGCTGATCGGGGTCGCGGTGCTGGCCGGCTGCACGGCGGCCGGAATTGGCGCGCTGTCGCTGGCCGATGCGCTGACCGCCACCGGGTTGCCCGATCCCGGCCCGGCGACCACGGTTGGCCTGCCGTTTGTCCGGGCAGCGGGAGAGATCGCCGCGGTGCTTGCCGTCGGGTCGTTTGTTTTCGCGGCCTTTCTGGTGCCCCCGCAGAGCAGCGGGGTGCTCGACGTCGACGGCTACCGTGCGCTTCGGCTGGGGACGGTTGCGTCAGGGGCGTGGGCGGTGTGTGCCGCCCTGCTGGTCCCACTGGCCATTTCCGACGTTTCCGGTCAACCCCTGATCGATCACCTCAACCCGGTGCAGATCTGGTCGTTGGCCGGCCTGGTCAACACCGCCTCCGCCTGGCGCTGGACCGCGGTCTTGGCCGCGATCGTGATGCTGGCAAGTCTGACGGCGCTGCGCTGGTCGTGGACCCCGTTGCTGTTGGTCGGGTCGTTGGTGACCCTCATCCCGCTCGGGCTGACCGGTCACTCGTCGGCCGGCGGCTCACATGACCTGGCCACCAACAGCCTGCTGATCCACCTGGTGGCCGCCAGCCTGTGGGCCGGCGGTCTGCTGGCGCTGCTGGCTCATGCCCTGCGCGGTGGTGACCACGCCGACTTGGCGGCGCGGCGCTTCTCCGCGATCGCATTGTGGTGCTGGGTCGCCATGGGGCTGAGCGGTTTGCTGAATGCCCTAGTGCGGGTCCTGCCTTCCGACCTGCTGACCGCAGGTTACGGACGGCTGGTGGTCGCAAAGTTCGTGGCGCTGTGCCTGCTTGGCGTCGTCGGCTGGCGCCAGCGGCGCAGCGGAGTTGCGGCGCTGCAAGCAGATCCGAGTTCACGCAGCGCGCGTAGTGCGCTGATCCGGCTGGCGCTGATCGAGGCCGCGGTGTTCGGACTCACCTTCGGTGTGGCCGTCGGGCTGGGCCGCACGCCGCCGCCACCGCCGCCGCTGCGGCTGCCATCGATCCCCGAAGCGGAGATCGGCTACAACTTGGACGGGCCGCTCACCCTGGCCCGCGTGTTGTTCGACTGGCGTTTCGACCTGATCTTCGGCACGGCCGCCATCGTGCTTGCCGGGCTGTATGTGGCGGGGGTGGTGCGGCTGCGCCGCCGCGGCGACCGCTGGCCGCCGGGCCGAATCGTCGCGTGGCTGCTGGGCTGCGCGGGGCTGTTGTTCGTGACGTCGTCGGGGGTAGGTCGCTATATGCCCGCGATGTTCAGCATGCACATGGCCGCCCACATGGGGCTCTCGATGCTGGTCCCGATTCTGTTGGTGCTCGGCGGTCCGGTCAGCTTGGCGTTACGGGCGCTGCCTGCCGCCGGCCGCGGCGATCCCCCGGGCATGCGGGAATGGCTGTTGGCCGCACTGCACAGCCGGTTGTCGCGGTTACTCACCAACCCGGTGGTCGCGACCGTGTTATTCGTCGCAGGGTTCTACGGGCTGTACTTCGGCGGCATTTTCGATTCCGCGGTCGGCAGTCACGCCGGCCATATGGCGATGAATGTCCACTTTCTGCTCAGCGGCTACCTGTTCTACTGGGTCGTGATCGGAGTGGACCCGACGCCACGGCCGATCCCGCCGCTGGCCAAGGTGGCCGTGGTATTCGCCTCGCTGCCGCTGCACGCATTCTTCGGCGTGCTGCTGATGGGCACCCGAAAAGTGATCGGCGGCGACTACTACCGCTTGCTGGGTTTGAGCTGGCACACCGACTTGCTGGGGGATCAGAAATTGGGCGGCGCAATCGCCTGGGCGGCAGGGGAACTACCCCTGGTGATCGTGATGCTGGCGCTGCTCGTGCAGTGGGCTCGCAGCGATGACCGGACCGCGCGGCGGCTGGACCGGGCCGCCGAACTCGACGACGACGCCGACTTGGTCGCCTACAACGCGATGCTGGCCGAACTGTCGCGTCGCGACCCGCCGGGGCAACCAGCGGACTGATCCACAGTCACCCGTTTTTCCACAGGGTCACCTGGCTGGAACCATTTCGGGCTCGTTTCGCCCGGGTGTGTGTCGGTGGCGCCGAGCTCAATAGCAACCGGAACAAACAGGCGGTGCGGCTTTCACCGA
>JBEKNM010000264.1:0-6405 GCA_049522835.1 Mycobacterium sp. | reverse complement strand
CTCGTTGTAGTTACCGGCCAGCGGCTCGGGGTTCCAGGGCTGCTCGCCGCGCGGATCACGAGGCAGCTCGGAGACCACTTTTGCGATGGTGGGCGAGCCGAGGTTGACCGCGCACGGGTCCGGTGGGGCAGTGCTGCCGGGCGGGGCAGCGGCCCCGGACGACGGGCCCGGCCGAGGAGCAGTAATCGAATCGGGCGAACTCGGTGTTGTTGCCTGCGGCGTCTTCGCGACCGTGGAATCTCCTGAACCGCAGCCGCTCAACGTCGCGGCGACCAAAGCGACAGCGGCCAGGTCCGGCAGTAGCTCGGTAGGGCTAGGTAGCGACCACACACCGCGCACCGTACCGTCATCTGGCTCGCCGGTGTGGCAGGCGTGCCGCGCCGTCGATGACCGAGGGCGAACCGCCGCGCCCGATGCGACGGTGCTCGCGTTCGCCACTAAACTCCATGGACGATGACCCTCCCGGATAGCTCGCCTGTGGCTGCCTCAACGACGTTTGCCGACCTGCAGATTCATCCCCAGGTCTTGCGAGCGGTCGCCGACGTCGGTTACGAGTCGCCCACCGCTATCCAGGCGGCGACGATTCCGGCTTTGATGGCCGGTTCCGACGTCGTCGGACTGGCCCAGACCGGCACCGGCAAGACGGCGGCTTTCGCGATCCCGATCCTGTCGAAAATCGATGTCACCAGCAAGACAACTCAAGCCTTGGTGCTGGCGCCCACCCGCGAGCTGGCGCTGCAAGTGGCCGAAGCGTTCAGCCGCTACGGGGCTCATCTGCCGCAGATCAACGTGCTACCGATCTACGGCGGGTCGTCCTACACGGTGCAACTGGCCGGACTGAGACGCGGCGCCCAGGTGGTGGTCGGCACGCCCGGGCGGGTCATCGACCACCTCGACCGCGGAACCCTGGACCTGTCGAGGTTGGACTACCTGGTGCTCGACGAGGCCGACGAGATGCTCGCCATGGGTTTCGCCGAAGACGTCGAGCGCATCCTGTCCAACACCCCGGAATACAAGCAGGTTGCCCTGTTTTCGGCGACCATGCCGCCCGGGATCCGCAAGATCACCACAAAGTATCTGCACGATCCGTTCGAAGTCGCGTCCAAAGCGAAAACCGCGACAGCCGAGAATATTTCGCAGCGCTACATCCAGGTCGCCGGTCCACGCAAGATGGACGCGCTCACCCGCGTCCTCGAAGTCGAGCAGTTCGAGGCGATGATCATCTTCGTCCGCACCAAACAGGCGACCGAGGAAGTCGCCGAAAGGCTGCGTGCGCGAGGGTTTTCCGCGGCTGCCATCAACGGAGATATGCCGCAGGCGCAGCGCGAGCGGACCATAGCCGCACTCAAAGACGGCGGCTCCAAAGGCGTAGACATCCTGGTCGCTACCGACGTGGCCGCCCGAGGGCTGGACGTGGAGCGTATATCGCATGTGCTCAACTACGACATCCCGCACGACACCGAGTCTTACGTGCACCGGATCGGACGCACCGGGAGAGCCGGGCGGTCGGGGAACGCGCTGCTGTTCGTCTCACCGCGGGAGCGTCACCTGCTCAAAGCGATCGAAAAGGCGACGCGGCAAACACTCACCGAGGCCGAACTGCCCAGTGTCGAGGACGTCAACGCGCAGCGGGTAGCAAAATTCTCCGATTCCATCACCGACGCACTCGGTGGGGCGGGAATCGAGCTGTTTCGCAGGCTGGTCGAAGACTATGAACGCGAGCACGATGTCCCGATGGCCGACATCGCCGCGGCGTTGGCGTCGCAGGCCCGCGATGGCGAAGCGTTCCTGATGGCACCCGAACCGCCGCCGCAGCGACGCGAGCGGTCCGAGCGCCATGACGAACGTCGGGACCGTCCCGAAAAGCCGAGGCAGAACAGAGCTTTCGCAACCTACCGGATTTCCGTGGGCAAGCGGCACAAGATCGGTCCGGGTGCGATCGTCGGCGCCATCGCCAACGAGGGAGGTCTGCACCGCAGCGATTTCGGCCACATCGCCGTCGGGCCGGACTTCTCATTGGTGGAACTGCCGGCCAAGCTACCCGGCGCCATATTCAAAAAGCTTGAGCAAACCCGTATCTCGGGCGTGCTGATCAACCTTCGGCCAGAGCGGAAATCAGAGAAGGCCCGGTCGGCCGGGCAGCCCCCGGAAAAGGCCAGTCGCGATAGTGGCAAACCACGCGGGAAACACCCTGGATGACCCTGTCGGAGGAACAAGACGCACGGGGGGGACTCGAACAGATCTCCCACGTGGACCGGGTCGCGTCGCTAACCGGTATCCGGGCGGTCGCCGCAATCCTTGTCGTGGGCACTCACGCGGCTTACACCACTGGCAAGTACACACACGGCTACTGGGGCCTGGTCGGTGCCCGGATGGAGATCGGCGTCCCGATCTTCTTCGTGCTGTCCGGCTTCCTGCTCTTCCGCCCATGGGTGAAATCGGCCGCCACCGGCGGTCCACCACCCTCGCTGAGCCGCTATGCGCGCCACCGGGTTCGGCGCATCATGCCCGCCTACGTCGTCACCGTGTTGGTCGCCTACGTGCTGTACCACTTCCGCGCCGCGGGGCCGAACCCCGGGCACAGCTGGACGGGACTGCTCCGCAACCTGACGCTGACGCAGATCTACGCAGACGGCTACCTGGGCAAGTACCTGCATCAAGGTCTTACCCAGATGTGGAGTTTGGCGGTAGAGGCCTCGTTCTATCTGGTGCTACCGCTGCTTGCGTACCTGCTGCTGGTCCTGGTCAGTCAGCGGTCGTGGCGGCCGAAGTTGCTGGTGGGCGCTCTGGCGGGGATGACGTTGATCAGCCCGGCATGGTTGATCCTGGTGCATCTGGATCGCTGGATTCCCGACGGCGCCCGGCTGTGGCTTCTTACCTACTTGGCCTGGTTCCTCGGCGGCATGTTGTTGGCGGTACTGCAGGCGATGGGTGTGCGCTGCTACGCGTTCGTAGCCATACCGCTGGCGATCATCTGCTATTTCATTGTCGCCACTCCAATCGGAGGCGCACCCACCACGTCCCCGGCATCGCTGCCGGAGGCGCTGGTCAAGATGGTCTTCTACGCCGTGATCGCCGCATTGGCGGTGGCGCCGCTGGCCCTGGGTGACCAGGGGCTGTACTGGCGGCTAATGGCCAGCCGGCCGATGGTGTGGCTGGGCGAGATCTCTTACGAGATCTTCCTGATCCATCTGGTGACGATGGAGTTCGGGATGGTCTATGTAGTTCGGTCGCACGTCTACACCGGGTCGATGCTGAACGTGTTCGTCGCGACATTGGCGCTGACGATCCCCTTGGCCTGGCTGCTGCATCGCTTCACGCGCGTGCGGAATTGACGGCGTCCGGCGTCACGATCGGGACGACGAACTCCTCGATCATCGCTCGCTCGTCGGCTTCGTCGTGGCCGGGAAACATCAACAGCGAAATGATCACCCGCACAACCCAACGGGCCCGGCGTTCGACGACGGCGGGGTCGTCGGGACCCAGCGAATTGAGGAACGCGGCGGCCAGCGCTGCGATCACCTCGGACTGTCCGGCCAACTCGCCACCGGTCGGCGGTCGGGTGGTGGAAAACCACGACGCCAACGCGGGGCTGTCGCGAACCATCCGCAGTGTGGCGATGATGCTCGCGACCAGCCGTTCGCGCGGGTCGTCGACGCCGTCGATCTGCTGCTTGATCGCGCGACCCAGCCGGTGCGTCTCGCGATGCACGTAAGCGGTTCGTAACGCCTCCCGGTTCTCGAAGTACCGGTATAGCGTCGCGCGGGAACAGCCTGCGACCCTGGCGATCTCGTTCATGCCGATCGAATCCGAGTCGCGCTGCGTGTAGAGCTCCTCAGCGGCGTCGAGAATTCGGTCCGCGGCAGCCTCCGTACGATGCCCGGCCAGCCAGTCCTTCCCCGGAGTCGGGCGCGGCATCAGGACTTCACCCGGACCGGCACCGACAACGGACGCCGAACATAATTGCCGCCGGCCCACACGATGCCGGACTCGTCGACCTCGAAGTCCGGACAACGAGCCAGCAGCTCGGTGAGCGCGACCCGCGATTGCATACGGGCTGCGGCTGCGCCCAGGCAGTGATGTGCGCCGTGGCTGAAGGTCAGGATGTTGCGTGGGCAACGGGTAACGTCGAGTTGGTCTGCGTCTGGGCCATATTCGCGTTCGTCGCGGTTGGCTGACCCGTAGAGCAGCAATACCCTGCGCCCGGCCGGAATGGTGGTATCACCGATCGTTACGTCACGGGTGACCGTGCGCGCCAGTCCCTGCACCGGTGACGTCAGCCGCAGTAATTCCTCGACCGCATCGGGGATCAGTCCTGGGTTGTCGACCAGGAGCCGCCGTTGGTCGGGACGCTGGTGCAGCATTGGCATTGAGCCGCCGAGCATTCCGGTAGTGGTGTCGTTGCCGCCGGTGACCATCGTGAACGTGAACGCCAGCACCGACAGCGTGCCGACGATGTCGCCGTCGGCGCCGACCCCGGCGGCGACCAGATGGGAGATTGTGTCGTCCTCGGGTTCAATTCGGCGCCGCTCGATCAGCCCGGTGAAGTAGGCCATCATCGACCCGACTGCATCGCCGACGGTGCCCAGTGCGCCGGCGATGCCGACTTCGGCGGTGTTGGCCGCGACGATTGCCTGGGTCCAGCCGTCGAACTGCGCCCGATCTTCTTCGGGCACACCAAGATAATGCGCGACCACCATCGACGGCAGTGGCTTGAACAGCTCTGTGACGATATCGCCGCCACCGTTGGCGCGTAGCTTCTGGATGCGCTCGACGATGAAGTCGCGCACTGTGGGCTCCACCGCCTCGACCTGTCGGGGGGTGAAACCGCGCGACACCAGTTTGCGAAACTCCGTGTGCACCGGCGGGTCCTGCATGACCATCGGTGGGTTATTGCGCAGCCCAATCAGTTCCAGGTCTCGGTAGTTGACCGTGAGCCCCTGTGCGGAGGAGAACGTCTCGTGGTCGCGGGCCGCCGACCAGACATCGGCGTGCCGGGACAACACGTAGTAGTCGTCCTCGGGGTGTCTGGGGGGGATGACGTGGTGCACGGGGTCGTGGTCGCGCAGCGCCCGGTACATCGGCCAGGGATTCGGCCAGGTGTCGGCGCTGGCGAGCTCGAACTTGATTGGCGCGTTGTGAGACATAACCGCAGCCATGTCTCATTTGTACGACAGCATCAGCAGTATGTCAACCGATCGTATGCCGGCTGATAATTCGGCGGCGGCCGATACCTCGCAGGGGGCGGGCACAGCGCAGAGGAAACCTCACACGACCCGCAGCCCCTCGGGAACATCCTGCGGATTGCGCCAGAAGGCGTCGTTGACAAACCGACTGAACAGGTCCGGGGGCAGCAAGGTCGCGCGGGGCTCGGCCTTGACCGTGCCGCGCACGGTGTGCAGCCCTGGAGTCCCGGCACGTTGGTCGAACTCGGTGACGTCGTAATCGACGTGGTCGAAGTCGTGCTCGAACGCCGGCTCGCCCAGAAAGGCATAGATGGCGTGCAGCGCCTTGGCCGGGTCGCTGGCCAGGGTTTCGTACTGGACCAGCAGCAGACGCTCCTTTTGCGCGCCGTAGCACGCCTGCTTCAGGGCATTGTAGGGACCGCCCACCATTCCTTCTTGCGCCACGACGTCATTGGCGCGGGTATAGACGGTGCCACCGGGGTCGTAGTTGAAAATCGACGACGGGCTGAAGACATTGCGCTGGATCACGCGCTCGATGCTGTCGACCACCCACGGCAGTTCGCGCACGCAGGCAATCACTTTCGCATCGGGGAACAGCCGCGAAATCGCCGGCATCCACGCGCACCAGAAGCGGTTGGTGTCGAAGATCACCTCGGCGGGGCAATCGGCATAGAAGTTGTCGAACAACCCATGCAGGATGCGCTCGCGCTTGGCGTCATCGATGAACACCGAAAACTCGTTGCGTGCGCTCATCTGGCCTAGCAGTGCACCGAACAGGCCGGCCAGCGGACCCGACATACCGGCCTCAAACCGCGGGTTTTGTCGCAGCAACGCCGCCAGCAGCGTCGAGCCAGAACGCGGCAGGCCCGAGATGAAGTGGATGGATGCCACGTGCGCTCCTCGAGTTGGGCTCAGTTGGGTGATGAATTGCGATGCGGGTCCGTTGCGTTGAAGCCGACGACCTCAACCTGGACACCACGTCGAGGCTAAGAGCATTGAACTGCAACGCATTTCATCACCCGCCGGCTGGTGACTGGGGTATTATCTTGGCTGGCACTTTGCTCGCGATACCGCCGAGACCGATGACGGCCTGACTGAGCTGACGACGAATTGTTGCCGTTTCAGGTTCTTTTTTCATCCGGCTCGTCGTCATCGTCATCGTCATCGTCATCGAGCTCATCGTTGTCGGACTTCACGCTGGGCAGCATAAATGAGAACC
>JBEKNM010000263.1:0-6409 GCA_049522835.1 Mycobacterium sp. | reverse complement strand
GCGGGCCGACAGGGTCGGCCCGCAACATCGGATCCAGGATCGCCCCGGCAAGGGTAGTCAGCGTGGTCAGTTGATGCACTCCGGCTTGTCGGAGCCGGCGGTGAGGATCGGCGACGGCGGCGGAACTCCTGCGTCGGCAGCCGGCCCGAGGTTCGAAGCATTGGCGGGCGTTATGGACGCGCCGCCGCCGAGCCCGGAGCCCGGACCGGTGTAGTCGTTGGCCAGCACCACCCGGACCGATCCCGGCGCTATCGACGCATCGGCGACGACCGGCAACCCACCCAGTTCCTTGGCGACCTCCTGCGCGCCTAGATCTTCGGACTTGGCGGCGCGCACCTGGCTCCCCTTCACGTGGCCGCCCTCGTTGTTTGCGACGCCGCCCGTGGTAAATCCCTTGGAGCTCAACACGTCTGACACCGCTGACGCCAGTCCGTTGATGTCGGTGTCGTTGACCACACTGGCGGTGGTCTTGGCGGGTGTGTAGGCCAGCTGCTCGGTCTTGCCCTGTTCCTGCTCGTGCAGCAGGCCGCCGACCCAGTCCTGAACCTGATGCGGGTCCACCCGCACCACACTTTGCATGCCGTCGTCGCTCCAGCCGGCCTCGTCGAGCACCGGGATGGTGGCGAAGGCGACGTTACCGCCGGCCAGCTTTTGCAGTTGTTGGACGAAATCCATGACGTCCCAACCCGAGGAGATCACCACCGAGCGCTGGACGGCCGCCTCCAGCCGCTTCAGCGTGGTGGGGCTGGACAGCGTCTGGCCGGAGATGACTCGGTGGGCCAGCGAGGCCATCACCGCCTGCTGGCGCACCACCCGGTCCAAGTCGCCGCGCGGCAGCTCGTGGCGCTGGCGTACGAAGCTGAGCGCCTGCGGACCGTTGAGTTTTTGCCGGCCAGCCGGGAAGTCAGCGCCCGAAAGTGGTTCGAAAACCGCGTCTTTGAGGCACACTTCGACGCCGCCGAGCGCGTCGGCGATCAACGCGAATCCGAGCAGTCCGATTTCGGCGTAATGGTCGACCGTGACGCCGGTGAGGTCGGCGACCGTCTTGATCAACGCCTCGCGTCCGGCTTCGGTGCCCTGTGCTGCGGCATCTTCGGCGGAATCGCCGGCTTTGACGAGGGTGGCTCGCCTCGCCTCCCTGGTTTGGCCGTAGACGCCGTTTATCTTGGTCTTGCCTAAGCCGGGGGCCATGACATAGGAGTCCCGGGGAATCGAGATCGCGGTTGCCGACCTCCCGCTGTTAGGTATCCGGACCAGGATGATCGTGTCGGTATTGGTCGCTTCTTCATCACCAGCCCGCAAAGCCGCCAGTTCCTCGGGTGACAAAGGGTTGCCGTGAGCGTCGGTACGGCTGTCCAGCCCGACCAGCAGAATGTCGATCGCCCCGTCGTCACCGCCCTTACCCAGCGAGGGCGCGGACATGTGGAAGATGCCGTCTTCGAATGTCCGGATGTTGTTCCACGCGAGCCCGGTGCCGACAACGACAGTGAGAGTCAGGGCAGCGGCAATCACACGAACCACACGTTGCACGGGCATCACATTAGGTTACTTGCGACACAGGCGCTTCTCGGGTAGCCGAGTGCGGCGTGCCAGACTCGAATGATGTCGGGCAGGATCGTGATCACAGGTGCCGGCGGGCAACTCGGCAGCTGTCTTGCGGCGCAGGTCACCGCTCAGGGCCGCGAAATGCTGGCACTGACATCGTCGCAATGGGACATTACCGACCCGGCCGCGGCCGAGTCGATCGTCCAAAATGGCGACATCGTGATCAATTGCGCTGCATACACCAATGTCGACGGCGCGGAAAGCGACGAGTCGGCCGCCTACGCGGTCAACGCCGCCGGTCCCGAACATATCGCCCGGGCGTGCGCGCGCGCCGGCTCCCGGCTGATCCATGTCTCAACTGACTATGTGTTCGCTGGCTCGATTAACGGCGACTCAGATGACCCCGCGCCCCGTCCCTTCGAGCCCAGCGATGAACCCGCGCCGCAGGGCGTATATGCATGCAGCAAGCTCGCCGGCGAAAAGGCCGTGCTGGCAGCGCTGCCGGAGGCTGCCGTGGTACGGACCGCCTGGGTTTACACCGGCGGCAGCGGCAAGGACTTCGTCGCCGTCATGCGCCGACTGGCGGCCGGTGACGGCCCCGTGGAGGTGGTGGACGACCAGGTCGGCTCACCGACCTATGTTGCCGACCTGGCCGGCGCGCTGCTCCAGGTAGCCGAAGACGGCGACCGCCTCTTTTCGGGGGCCCTTCTACACGCGGCCAACGAGGGTGTGGTCTCCCGCTTCGGGCAAGCCCGTGCGGTATTCGAAGAGTGCGGTGCTGACCCGGCGCGGGTGCGCCCGGTCAGCACCGCAAAGAATCCGCGCCCGGCGCCGCGGCCGAGCTACGCGGCGCTTTCGAGCCGTGAGTCCGCGGCCGCGGGCCTGACGCCGCTAAGGCCGTGGCGCCCTGCACTTGTCGCGGCGCTGGCAGCCTCTCGCGCCGGGGCTCTCGCCGATCGACCGTTACCCTCCACGCGTGACTGACGTCGTGCCGGTCGTGACCGTGACCTATTCGCCGGGCCCCCATTTGGAGCGCTTCCTGGCCACGTTGGCGTTGGCCACCGAGCGGCCGGTCAGCGTTCTGCTCGCCGACAACGGCTCCAGCGACGGAACGCCGCAGGAGGCGGTCGAGCGCTACCCGAACGTGCGGCTGTTCGACACCGGGTCCAACCTCGGGTACGGGACCGCGGTCAATCGCGGGGTGGCACAGCTGCCCGAAGATGGCTGGGTGATCGTGGCGAACCCGGACGTGCAATGGGGGCCGGGCAGTATCGACGCGCTGCTGGACGCCGCCACCCGCTGGCCGCGTGCCGGCGCGCTGGGTCCGCTCATCCGGGACCCCGACGGGTCGGTGTATCCGTCTGCGCGGCACCTGCCCAGCCTGATCCGCGGCAGCATGCACGCGCTGCTCGGGCCGTTCTGGAAACGCAATCCGTGGACGGCGGCGTACCGCCAGGAGCGGCTCGAACCCAGCGAGCGGCCGGTGGGCTGGCTGTCGGGATCGTGCCTGCTGCTGCGCCGCTCGGCGTTCAGCCAGATCGGCGGATTCGACGAGCGCTACTTCATGTACATGGAGGACGTCGACCTCGGCGATCGGCTCGGCCGGGCCGGGTGGCTGAGCGTGTACGTGCCATCGGCGGAAGTTCTGCACCACAAAGGCCACGCCACCGGGCACGATCCGGCACGTCACCTGGCGGGCCATCACAAAAGCACCTATATCTTCCTGGCCGACCGCCATTCTGGTTGGTGGCTTGCTCCGCTGCGTTGGGCGCTGCGCGGATCGTTGACGGTACGTTCCCATCTGATGGTGCGTGGTTCCAGAAGAAAACAGGCGGGTAGACCGAATCTGGCACAAAGGCGGCACTGAATTGTCAACCTCTCAACTCGATGCCGTGATCCTGGTCGGCGGCAAAGGCACTCGGCTGCGGCCGCTGACCCTGTCGGCGCCCAAGCCGATGCTGCCGACGGCCGGGCTGCCGTTTCTCACCCATCTGCTTTCCCGGATCGCTGCGGCGGGCATAGAGCACGTCATCCTGGGCACGTCATATAAGGCCGCGGTCTTCGAGGCGGAGTTCGGCGACGGGTCCAACCTCGGCCTACAGATCGACTACGTGACCGAGGAGAGTCCGTTGGGGACCGGCGGGGGTATCGCCAACGTCGTCGGCAAGCTGCGTCACGACACCGTGATGGTGTTCAACGGCGATGTGCTGTCCGGGGCGGACCTGGGCCAGCTGCTGGAGTTTCACCAAACCAACCAAGCCGACGTCACCTTACATCTGGTGCGGGTGGGTGATCCACGGGCATTCGGCTGCGTGCCCACCGACGAGGAGGACCGCGTCGTCGCCTTTCTCGAGAAGACGCAGGATCCGCCGACCGACCAGATCAATGCCGGGTGCTACGTCTTCGAGCGCAAGATCATCGACCGGATTCCGCGCGGCCGCGAGGTCTCGGTCGAACGCGAGGTGTTCCCGGCGCTGCTGTCGGACGCTGATGTAAAGGTCTGCGGCTACGTCGACGCCACGTACTGGCGGGACATGGGCACGCCGGAAGACTTCGTCCGCGGTTCCGCGGATCTGGTGCGCGGGATCGCCCCGTCGCCGGCCCTGCGAGGCCACCGCGGCGAGCAATTGGTGCACGACGGCGCGGCGGTGTCTCCGGGCACGGTGCTGATCGGTGGCACGGTCGTCGGGCGGGGCGCCGAGATCGGCCCCGGGGTCCGGCTGGATGGCGCGGTGATCTTCGACGGCGTCAAGGTCGAGGCCGGTAGTGTGATCGAGCGCTCGATCATCGGCTTCGGTGTCCGCATTGGTCCGCGGGCGCTGGTCCGCGATGGTGTGATCGGTGACGGCGCCGACATCGGGGCGCGCTGCGAGTTGCTGCGTGGCGCCCGGGTGTGGCCCGGCGTCTGCATTCCCGACGGCGGGATCCGCTACTCGTCTGACGTCTGAAGTCTACTTCGTGTGTCGAGCGTGACGCTGTCGTCACATTCGGCCCTCAGCAACCGCGGGCGCGGGCAACCAGGTAGGCGAGTGCGTGATCGGAACCGGGAGGCAAGGCGTCGGCCGGCCACCAGCGCAAGTCCACCGACTCTTCGCTGAGCGCGATCTGCGCGCCGGCCGGCGCGTGCGCCACGAATTGCAGATCAAGATGGCGGGTCGGCACTCCCAGCGAGCACGTGACCGGGTGGACGTGAATGGTGGCCAGATCGGGCGCGATGTCCAGATCGGCGACTCCCGATTCCTCGATCGCTTCGCGCAGTGCCGCTGCCACGATGTCGTCGTCGTCATCTTCGCAGTGCCCGCCCAGCTGTACTCAGCGACCAAGGCGCGGGTGCAGGGTAAGAAGCACCTGGCTGCCGCTGTCGTCCAGCACCAGTGCCGAAGCGGTGACGTGGCCCGGTACACACTCACGACGGCAGGCGTCGGTGCGGCTGTGCACGAACGCCAGCACGGCGTGTCGCAAGGAGTCCTGGGCCGGATCGGGTGCCTGCCAGTCGGTGAGGATCGCGATCGCCGAGTCCCGGACGCTCAACGGCTTCCCCGCTTTGTCCTGCGATCGCGAAGCGCTACCCACGCCGACCGGCATTGCGCCACGACGTCCGGTGACCAGCCCAGTCTTTCGATCAGGACACGACGATCCACGACATCGAGCGCCTTCTCGACCTCGTTGGCCTTCAGCAAAAGATCGACGTCCTGGGTAAGTTCTGTGTCCGCACATTCCGGGCAGGGGATCGGTAGCTGCTCGGCTTCGCGGGGTTCGAGCTCCAAGATGCCTCCACCGTAACTGCGGCCCATGATCTCGGTGAAGGCGAAGGTTGCGCTGTTGTGGAACACCGTGGCGAGCGCGGTGGGGTCCGCACCGGCGGTAAGCCGGACCCGATGCACGGTGTCGGTACTCGTCGCCCGGGCGGCGTTGACAGTCAGCCGCGGCGCCAGGTGAATCTGGCGCAGCATGAAAAGGTCGGGAATCCACAGCGACGTTGTGCTCCACCACGGCTTACGCAGGGAGCACTTGTAACCTCTGTGCACGTCTGCGGCTTCGCCCGCCTCGATGTGCGCGAGCAGAGCGCGGTCGGTCGCCTGCCGGGGAGCGTCGAGCAGCCAGGTCCGGTGCTTGGCGGCGATATCGCTTGCCCGGCAATCGGTGTCGTACACCAGGCCACTGAGTTGGGTGCTGCGCGAGACGAGCGGGACGCAGTGCGCGGTCAGTCCGAGTTCTTCGGCCTCGGTATCGGTGAACGTGAAGAAGCTGTTGCGGCCCGTCACGATGCCGACATCTACGTCCGCGATACAGCCGAGTCGGGTCAGAGTGCCCGAGCCTTTGAGCGTTCGCAGCAGCCGGATCGCGGCGGGATCCAGGAAGTACTTCGTCCATTTCTCCTTTTCGTGTAAGAGCGCCGGCGCCGAACGAAAGTGTTCGACATCCAGATCCGCGTGCGCGAGTTCGTCGGCGTCGCTGAGCGCAACCGTGCGGATGCGTGCCGGGCCGGCACCGACGACACCGCAGAACAACACGACTTCCTGCAGGATGCCGTCGAACACCAACCGCTGGAACGTCACCAGGGTGATCTCGGAGAATCGGCTCAGCAGAAAGTCGCGCAGCTGCGCGGCATAGGTGACTTGGAGCAATTCGGCGGGCAGCACCAGGCCTACCCGTCCGCCGTCGCGAACCAAAACCGTGCTCGCGACCACGAAGGGGACCCAGGCGTTGGTCAATCTGGTGGGGCGCAGGCCCGTATGCCGCATCAGCTCCAGGGCGGGCGCCCGCTGGTCGGATGCCCAGTTCCCGAAGCGGATGTAAGGCGGGTTGCCGGCGACTCCGTCCCAACTGCCGGTATCGGTCTTGGCCAGCCAGGTGAACAGGT
>JBEKNM010000262.1:0-6420 GCA_049522835.1 Mycobacterium sp. | reverse complement strand
CAGCGGTATTGGCGTGACGTACATGTCGGCCAGGCGCATGCCATCCATGTCCCCGGCACCGTGTACCACGCGTCGGCGCTGAGTTCGCTTGGCATCGATCCTCCGCAGGGTCCGCTGCGGGCTCTGATTTAACCAGCGAAGATAGCGGCGAAGTAGGAGAACCTAATCGTGAGCGAACTGAAAAGCCTCGGCTACATCACCATTTCAACCAACGACATCGACCGCTGGCGGCAGTTCGCTTTCGACGTGCTGGGTTTCGCCGAAGGTAAAGGACCCGACCCGTCAACGCTGTACCTGCGGATGGACGAGCGCGCAGCCCGGATCATCGTCGTTCCCGGTGAGACCGACCGGGTGGTCACTATCGGCTGGGAGGTCCGCGACCACGCGGCCCTGCAACGGGTCGAGGCAGCGCTCGACCGAGCCGGGGTGGCGTTCAAACAACTGTCCGTCGATGAGGCTGAGGCCCGCCGCGTCGAAGAAGTGATCGCCTTCGATGACCCCGCCGGAACCACTCTCGAGGTGTTTCACGGTGCGGTGCTTGACCACAGCCCGGTGATCACTCCGTTCGGTGCGAAATTCGTCACCGGCGATCAGGGCCTGGGCCATATCGTCGTGCCGGCCACCGATCCCAACGGGCTCGTCGACTTCTACATCGACGTGCTGGGCTTCCGATCCCGCGGCGCGTTCCGAGTACCGTTGCCGCGCGAGTTCGGCCCGGTGCGGGTGCGCTTTCTGGGCATCAACGAGCGACACCACAGCCTGGCGATCGTCCCGGCCGCACATCAACGCGACCCGCGCCTCGTCCACATCATGGTGGAGGTGGACACCCTCGACGCCGTAGGTCAGGCACTGGACCGCGTCAACGCCGAGGGCTTCCAGTTGTCGTCCACCCTGGGGCGCCACACCAACGACAAGATGGTGTCGTTCTATGTCCGCGCGCCCGGTGATTGGGACATCGAGTTCGGCACCGCTGGTATGCGGGTCGACGAAACCTATTACACCGCAGAGGAGATCACCGCCGACAGCTATTGGGGCCACCAGTGGGTCGGCGAGATGCCCGCGGCAATGCGCCTATGACATTCGACGCTGACGTCACGCCCGTTCCGGCCGCGTCGATCACCTCGTGGGACCACGAGGCCGACGTCGTCATCGCCGGCTATGGGATTGCCGGCGCGGCCGCGGCGGTCGAAGCGGCCCGCGGGGGCGCCGAGGTCCTGGTGCTGGAACGCACCGGATCGTGGGGCGGCGCGGCAGCCATGGCCGGCGGTTTCATTTACCTCGGCGGTGGCACCGCGCTGCAAAAGGCGTGTGGCTTCACCGATTCCGTCGAGAACATGGCGGCGTTTCTCAACGTTGCGATGGGGCCCGGTGCCGACGAGAACCGGATCGCCGATTACTGCGCCGGCAGCGTCGCCCACTTCGACTGGCTCGTTGGCTGCGGTGTGCCGTTCAAGGCGGAGTTCTTCTCCGAGCCCGGCTGGGAACCGATGGGTGACCAGGGCCTGATGTACAGCGGCGGGGAAAATGCGTATCCGTTCAACACCATTGCCACCCCGGCCCCGCGCGGGCATGTTCCGCAGATGTCGAACAAGAAGCAGGGTGAGGCCAGCGCCGGCTACATGCTGATGAAGCCTCTCGTCGAGACGGCCACGACGGCCGGCGCGCAGGCGCTCTACGACGTGCGCGCGCAGTCGCTGATCGTTGAATCCGACGGCAGGGTGGTCGGCCTCCGCGCCCGCCGGTACGGCACCGAGATGGCGATTCGGGCGGGCACCGGCGTCGTGCTCGCAACGGGCAGCTTCGCCTATAACGATGCGATGGTGGCGCAGTACGCCCCGCGGATCGCCGGGCGACCGGCTGCGTCGATCGAGCAGCACGACGGGCAGGCGATCCGGATGGCGCAGGCGCTGGGGGCCGACTTGGCCCACATGGACGCCACCGAAGTCGCGATCTTCATCGATCCCCAACAACTGGTGCGCGGCATCCTGGTCAATGGCCGCGGTCAGCGCTATGTCGCCGAGGACACCTACCCGGGCCGGATCGGTCAGCTCACGCTCTACCAGCAGGACAACACCGCTTACCTGATCATCGACGGCGATGCCCAGGAAGAGGCGATGGCCTCCTGGTCACCCCAGTTCATGCTGCGGCCGGCGACCTGGGTTGCTGACACCGTTGCCGACCTGGAACGCGACATGGGACTGGCACCCGGTTCGCTACAGGCGACCGTGGCCGCCTACAACGACGGCGCCGCGCGCGGCGAGGACCCGCTGCTGCACAAGAAGCCTCAGTGGCTGAAGCCGATCGGCTCTCCCGTCGGCGCAATCGACCTGCGCGAGAACACTGGCGGATTCACCCTGGGAGGCCTGCGCACCTCGTTGGATGCCGAGGTGCTGCACGTCAATGGTGAGCCGATACCAGGACTCTTCGCCGCGGGCCGGTCCACCGCCGGACTGGCTGCCTGGGGTTACGCCAGCGGCATCTCGCTCGGTGACGGCAGCTTCTACGGGCGGCGCGCGGGCCGGTCGGCAAGCAAGGGCTGACCCGCACTAATTAATTGATCGCCGCCGGACGCCGCTAGCGGTCCGACGGCGATTTTTGCGGCATTCGTGACAACAACCCCACCCGTGTGATACACAGATATTCCTAATAGGAATATGGCAGTCAGATATATCTCAGCCTTTGGAGGGCCGATGTCAGGGACCGTTGCGCCCGTCGAAACCCCCAGCGCCGTCATCGACCGCATCTCGCTGGTCCTGGATGCATTCGACGGACCGGGACGGCTGACGCTGGCCCAGATCGTCCGCCGCACCGGCCTACCGCGCTCATCGGCGCACCGGATGCTGGAGCGCCTGGTACAGCTGCGCTGGCTGCGCCGCAGCGGTCGCGACTACGAACTCGGTATGCGGCTGGTGGAGCTGGGCTCGCTGGCCGTACACCAGGACCGCCTGGTGCGGGCGGCTGCTCCGCTGCTGGGCGAATTACATTGCGCTACTGGCCTTGTCGTGCATCTCGCGGTTTTGGACGGACCGGACGTCGTCTACCTGGACAAGATCGGCGACCGGACGATCCCCACTCGGGTGGGTGGTCGTGATCCGGCCCACTGCACCGCCGTCGGCAAGGCGATCCTGGCCTACTGCGACCAGGATGCCTTCCGAGATGCCCGAGTAGATCTCCAGGTCCGTAAGACCAAGTACTCGATTTCCAGTAGCTCTCAATTGGCAGTCGAGTTGGCCAAGGTGCGGGCTCACGGTGTCGCGTTCGAGCGCGAGGAGGCAATGCTCGGATTCGGCTGCGTTGCAGCCCCGATCGGGAGCCCCGGGGAGGCCAGTGCGGCGATTGCCGCTGTGTCGGTCTGCGGTCCGATGAATCGCATGATGTTCGATCAGCGACTGGCCGCCCCGGTACGCATGACCGCGATGGGCATCTGGCGCAACGTCGAAGACGGGCCACAGCGGGTTGCGCCGACCCTGCAGCCGCTGCGACCTTTGCTGCCCCAGCGTCAGGGCCCGGCGCCGCGCCCTGCCCTGCAGTACGCGTGAATTCGGCGACTGCTCACGAAGCGTTTTCCGGTGGCGTCGCCGTCATCACCGGCGCAGGCGCAGGAATAGGCGCCGGCCTGGCCCACCATGCCGTGGCATTGGGGATGGCAGTTGTTCTGGCCGACATCGACGCCTCCGCCATCGCGGTACTTCGCGACGAGCTCTGTGCGGCAGGAGGTTTGGCGGTAGACGTCGTGTGCGACGTGCGCGACCCTGGCGCTGTGCGGGACCTCGCCGACCGCACCTATCGCGACGTTGGTCCGGTGCGGCTGCTGGTGAACAACGCCGGAGTCGAACAGTTCGGCTATCTGTGGGATACGCCCGTGACCAACTGGCGACGCGTCGTCGACATCAACATCAGTGGAGTCTTCTACGGCGTGCGGGCATTTCTGCCGAAGATGATGGCCACCGACGAGCAGGCGTGGGTGTGGAACCTGTCTTCGGTCGGCGGCGTGCTGGCGATTCCATTGCAGGGGCCCTACATCATGAGCAAGCACGCAGTGCTCGCGTTGACCGAGTGCCTGCATCTCGATGTCCAGTCGGCTGGGCACGACCACCACATTCACGTGCAGGCCGTGCTGCCCGGCGCGGTGGTATCCAACATCTTCGAGTCAGCGGGCGGCGTCGACCCGGAC
The DNA here is from genome assembly GCA_049522835.1 of Mycobacterium sp. Classification (GTDB taxonomy): domain Bacteria; phylum Actinomycetota; class Actinomycetes; order Mycobacteriales; family Mycobacteriaceae; genus Mycobacterium. Next base: position 2,246 of record JBEKNM010000262.1, on the reverse strand, counting down.
GACGCCAGCGATGCCGCCGCCGCCCAGGAGCAGCGCTCGGCAATGCTTGACGTCAAGGCCGCGGCCATGGATCCGATGGCGGCCGCGGCGACGATTTTCGAACAGGCTGCCAAGGGGCGGTTCTACCTGCTCACCGAGCAATCTGTCGGAGCGGCCATGGCGGAGCGCGCGAATGTGCTTGCAGTACAACGGCAACCGTCGCTGAAATAGCACAGCTGCCACCCGGGTCTCCCGGAGAGCGGACAGGCTTTTTGCCCGCCTCCGAGCGACAACTTCGGGGCGTAGCCGCGTGCCGCCTGGGGTGCAGCTGCGGGATTGTCGCTCGGAGGCGGGCAAATCGCAGTTCCCGTCTAGGCCGTGGTACGTGTGGCAGATGTGACGAGGCCGCGACTGCTGGAGCTAGATCGCCACGCCGGTTATCTCGTCGACGATAGACAAATCGCCGTGTCGCACCGCATCCACGATCGACTCGCTCAGCGCTGAGCACACCAGGAACACACCCCGGCCACCGGACGCAGATATTTTCTGCGCATCGCGGCGCTCGGCACACCGGGCCGTCGCGTCGGCGTTCCACTGCACGCTGGTCTGGTTCCAGCTGCTCTTGCGGGCGACCACCCGCGCACCGCAGTTGCGGCACGCCACGGGCATCATCGGCATCTCCTCGAGGCGGTTATCGGCCCTGACCGACGAATCCAGCGTCATCACACCGAACCCGTGGTGGCTGCCTGGGCCGCCATATTCGCCTCGACCTCTTTCATCCACGCCTCGGAGGGCCGGGTGGTGTCCAGCTCAAACTCGAAGCGGTCCACCATATCTGGTTGCACGTCGGCGGTGTCGACGTAGAACTGCTGGTACCAGCGACGCAGCTGGTAGACCGGGCCGTCTTCCTCGACCAGGAGCGGGTTGTCGATGCGCGCCTTGTGTCGCCAGATCTCGACATCCTGCTCGAAACCGAGCTTGACGAAGTCGCCGAGACTGATCGCGGTCTGCATGGCCTGGTCGCCGGGTAGCGAATCCGATTTCTTCACGATGATGCCGTATTGCAGCACAAAGGAATTCGAGTCAATCGGATAGTGGCAATTGATGAGTATCGTTTTGGCGTCACCTTGCTCATAGTGATAGGTCAGGTCGTCGATCATGAAGGATGGGCCGTAGTAGGAGGCCACCGATGTCGTACCGAGCATCTGGGACCCCACCGGGGCGGCGAGGTCGGGCCGGCCCGAACCGTTCATGTACTGCGTCGCCACGTGCCCCTCGAAGATGTTCTTGAAATATGTGGGCAGCGAGCCGTGGATGTAGAAGAAGTGCGCCATATCCACCACGTTGTCGATGATTTCGCGGCAGTTACTGTGCACGACGGTGGTGTACCAGTGCCAGTCGGTCCAGTCGTCGCTGGTGGCGCCCTCGATGCGCGGGATCGTGACCTCCGTTGGAGGTACTTTGCGCTCGGGGTCGTTCCAAACGAACAACATGCCGTCCTGTTGCAGCGTGGTCCAGGCTTGCGTACGGGCCAGCTTTGGTGTGCGTCTGCTGTACGGCACTTGTTTGCATCGCCCGTCGCCGCCCCAGCGCCAGTCGTGGAACGGACACGCGATCTCGTTGCCCTTGACCTCGCCTTGCGAGAGGTCACCGCCCATGTGCCGGCAGTAGCCGTCAAGCACATTGATGTTGCCGTCCGCGCTGCGGAAGACGACAAGCTTCTGCCCGAAGGCGTTGATCGCGTGCGGCTTGCCGTCACCGAAATCTCTGATCAGACCCAGGCAGTGCCAGCCGCGGGCGAACCGCTTCGGCGCGGCCTGCGCTTCAATGAGCCGAACTTCGTCCACCTCAGACTGCGACATCATGGGAATGATTTAACTCCTGCGGCCGGGTCTGTGGGTTGTCTGTTCCACTCATTAGGACGCCTCTTCTGCTGCCGCGCCACACCGGCATACGGTTCTGGACGTGACCCCGCACAGCACGACGATCCCCGCCGGCCTTCCAGTGGCCGACACCGTCGTTGACCTGCTCGTAGTCGGCTCGGGTACCGGCATGTCCGCAGCGCTGGCTGCCCACGAGCTCGGGCTGTCGGTGCTGATCGTGGAGAAGTCGTCGTACGTGGGCGGCTCGACCGCCCGGTCAGGTGGCGCACTGTGGCTGCCCGCCTGCTCTGTGCTGCAGGAACACGGTGCCAACGACACCACCGAACGCGCCCTCACCTACCTGGACTCGGTGGTCGCGGGTTCGGCGCCCCGGCAGCGATCAGC
>JBEKNM010000261.1:0-6433 GCA_049522835.1 Mycobacterium sp. | reverse complement strand
GTTGGCGTCTTCAACGGTCCCCGCCCGGATCTGGATGGGCCACGACCCATCAGGCCGCTGCGTGCGACGGCTCCAGTCGAACGCGGCCCGTGCCGGCTCCAGCAGCCCGGCTGTGGTGAGCGCCATCGCGCATTCCAGGTGATCCCATGGATCGGTGTGACCCCCCTCAAACCATGGAATAGCGCCCGATGACTCCTGCGCGGCGGCGATAGAAAGCGCGGTCTGGCGGCATTGCTCGGGAGTAAGGACGCCCGGAACTGCCGGTGGCTTAACCCGATGCAACTGAATGTCCCAGCGTCGCTTCGCTTTCTGTGCTTTTTAAGGCCTGGCGCTTGGTGAAATACATCGCCACGCTCTTGCCCACCAGCGGATTGAGCAGAGACTCTGCCGCCCGGGTTATCCTCGGCCGCTGCATTAGATCCCACACCAAGAGTTTGTGGTACGCCGTCACCGCAGGATGGTCGGGATTCGAGACGCCCACAACGCATTTCAGCCACCAAAACGGCGAATGCAGTGCATGCGCGTGATGGGTATGAGTCAATTCCATTCCGCTACCACTGATCTTGTCCCCCAATTTGCTGGCGCGATAGATGCGCACGTGGCCGCCCTCATTGCTGTGGTACTCCTCAGAAAGTAGCCAGCAAACTCGCTCAGGGAGCCATCGCGGCACGCTGACCGCCAGTATGCCACCGACTTTGAGTACCCTGATCAGTTCGGCGATGGCGGCGTCGTCTTCCGGCACGTGTTCCAGGATTTCGGACGCGATGACGCAGTCAAATGTCGCGTCGGCGTACGGCAGGCTCAGCGCGTCGCCGAGCACCGCCTTCGCTGAGGCCGCGGCGGGCGCCTCACCGGTCTCGGCCATCGCACGCAGGATGGTCTCCACCGAACGAAGTTCCGATGCATCGCGATCGAAGGCGATAACGTCGGCACCGCGGCGATACGCTTCGAAAGCATGGCGGCCGGCCCCACAACCGACGTCGATGACTTTGGTCGACGGCCCTATGCCCAGCCGATCGAAATCGACTGTCAGCATTGCGCTGCGCCCTCGGTGCCGGCCCTTCGCGTGATCGCCCGCTGATAGATTTGCACGGTTTGAGCGGCCACGGCTTCCCAGCTGAACACGCTGATTGCCCGTGCTCTACCCGCCTTGCCCAAACTGCGGCGCTTTTCCGGCGAGTCGAGCAGCATGCCGAGCGCGCGAGTCAATGCTTCGACGTCGGCGGCCGGCACTAGCTCGGCGCAGGCACCATCGGTGCCAAGGACCTCGGGCAGCGCGCCCACCCGGCTGGCGACGATCGGGGTACCGCTCGCCATGGCCTCGACAGCGGGCAGCGAAAACCCTTCGTAGAGCGAGGGAATGCAGGCGACCTCGGCCGACGCAAACAAGGCGGCCAGCTCCGCGTCGGAAAGTCCGCTGGTGACATGCACGATATCGGAGATCCCCAGTTCAGCGATGAGTTTGTGGGTAGGACCGTTCGGTTCCACCTTGGCGACGAGCCGCAACTCGACATCATGGTTCATCCGAACCCGCGCGACCGCGTGCAGCAGGGTACTGACACCCTTCAGCGGGGTGTCGGCGCTGGCAATCGCGATGACCCGGCCAGGTTGGCGTGGCCTCGATCCCGGATTGAACAGGTTGGTGTTCACACCTAACGGCACCACGTGAAGCTGATCCGGCGAGATACCGAAGTCGGCGACGATGTCCGCGGCTGATGCCGAGGAGACGGTCAGCAGGTCCGGGATCTGGCGCGACACCAGTTTCTGCATTTTGGAAAATCCATACCAGCGGTGTACCAAGGGTTTTCGCCACCATCGCGCGGCGGCGAGGTCAAGCTCACGATCACGGGTGATGGGGTGGTGCACGGTGGCCACCACCGGCAGCCCAGCGCCGGCGATCGTGAGCAGGCCGGTTCCCAGGCTCTGGTTGTCGTGGACGACGTCGAAATCGGCCGCCCGATCGGCCAGGAGCCGGGCCACACGCAGCGTGAAGGTCCGTGGCTCGGGAAAGCCCGCGGTCCACATGGTGGCGAGTTCCAACAGGTCGATTGAGTCACGAATCTCGCTCGGCCACGGCACCCGGAACGGGTCGGGCTCGCGGTAGAGATCCAGGCTTGGCACTTTGGTCAATCGCACGCGCGGATCGAGCAGCTGCGGATACGGCTGGCCGGAGAAGACTTCTACGTCATGACCAAGTTCCACCAGACCTCGGCTGAGATGGCGCACGTAGACGCCCTGTCCACCGCAATGAGTCTTACTACGGTAGGACAGCAAGGCAATTCGCATACTCAACTCTTCTTTGCTGGTTGACGAACGCGGGGGGGCGCCGAATCCATCGCGATCAAAGCATTCCCGAACTCCGTGACAGCTAACTGGACATGTGTCCAGACTATAGTTCGATCAGCTAACCGCCGCAACGCGCCATCGGTGCCCCTCAATACTAGATTTCGCCGCATTGCTCAGGCCGAGAGGTCTGCTGATAACTGTTCGAGGGGCGCGCGGGGGCTTTCGGGCGATTGAAAATGTTGTGAGCCAATGGGCTGACGATCGGGCGGTCGTGGAGAGCGTTTGTTTGCTGGATCGCCGCAGGCGCTTGTTGGTTGAGTTCGCTCCACTGCCAGGACAGGCCGCCGGCCGGGCACGCCGGGGATAACCCTGACAATGTCGTGGGAATCTGGTGGACGGTTGAACCGTTCGGCTTGTCCACACGTAGTTAGGTGCACAGCCCTAGACCCAGTCACGTGGAGGAGCCGGCGTGAATTCTTTGTTGGAGCGACATTACGACGTCGTCGTATGTGGGGCAGGGTCGTCGGGGTCGGTGATCGCTCGCCGCGTAGCGGAAAACCCCGACGTGAAGGTCTTACTTCTGGAGGCCGGCGGCACCGATGAAGTCCCCGGTGTGACTGAAGCGAGCCAGTGGCCGTTGAATCTCGGGGGCGAACGCGACTGGGGTTTTGCCTCCCAGCCTGACCCGCGGCTTCATGGGCGCTCGATCCCGTTCTCGATGGGCAAAGTGCTGGGCGGCGGGTCAAGCATCAATCTGATGGTCTGGGCGCGCGGACACCGTAGCGACTGGGACCACTTCGCATCCGAATCCGGTGAACCGGCTTGGGGATACGAGCCTGTCCTGGATCTATACCGGCACATCGAGGATTGGCAAGGCGTAGGCGAACCGGATCATCGAGGCAGGGGCGGACCGGTGTTCGTGCAGCCGGCGCCCGACGTGCATCCGCTCGCCATAGCGACAGTGGAGGCGGCCAGGAGATTGGGGATTCCGAGCTACCAAAGCCCCAACGGTCGCCTGATGGAGGCCACCCGCGGCGCAGCCATCACCGACCTGCGCTGGCAGGAGGGGAAACGCCTGTCGGTGTTTCGCACCTACACCGCTCCATATCTGCAGAAGCCGAACCTGACGGTTTTGCCAGATGCACTGGTGACGCGGGTGGTCTTCCAGGGCAGGAGGGCCACCGGTGTCGAGGTCGTCCACGGTGGCGCGGTGCATCGGGTGGCTGCTGACGCCGAGGTCGTGTTGTCACTTGGAGCAATTCACACGCCCAAAGTGCTGATGCAGTCCGGCGTCGGAGACGAACTCGAATTGCGTCGTGTGGGAGTCGAGGTCCGCGAGGATCTGCCGGGGGTCGGACGCAACTTTCAGGACCACTTCGGGTTCGACTGCGTGTGGGAGTTTCCCGAGACCGTACAGGGCAGCACTCAGGTAGGGGCGACGCTGTTCTGGGACTCCGGGGCGGCAGACATCGAGGGGCCGGACCTGTTCGCGTGTTTGGGGCCATTTGCGAAGTCCACTCCCGAGAATGTCGCGAAATATGGTTTGCCACAGAACGGCTGGATTCTGTTCGGCGCCCCGACGCACCCCAAAAGCCGGGGTCAATTGCGGCTGTCGGGCCCTGATCCGGCCGACCCGATTCGGATCGAAGCGAACGCACTGTCCCACCCCGACGACCTCAAGGCCGCGATCGCCTGCCTCGAGACCCTGCGCGAGATCGGTAATTCCGCAGAACTTCGTCCGTTCGTCGCGCGTGAGGTGATGCCCGGCGACCTGTCGGGCGCCGAACTCGAAGACTATTTGCGCAATGCCGTGACCACCTACTGGCACGAGTCGGGAACCGCGAAGATGGGCCAGGACGCCATGTCAGTCGTCGATGGAAAGCTGAGCGTGTATGGCGTCGCGAATCTGCGCGTCGCCGATGCATCGATCATGCCGCGCATCACCAGCGCCAACACCATGGCCCCCTGCGTGGTGATCGGCGAGCGCGCCGCGCAGTTCATCAAGGCCGCGCATCGCTTCTGAGGCTGCGTCGTCGCCGGCAGCAGACCACCTGATTTTGCTACCATCGCGCGGTGCACGATTCGGCTGCGCCAAGCGGACGCGGCGGACAGCGATCTGTTTCAAGACGCAGCGTCCTCAAATATGCGCTTGCTCCGGCTGTACTGAGCCTGGGGACACTGGCCGAAACTTCCGACGCACAGAAAGCATCAGCCGCCGACATTAGGCTGATCGATTTTGCAGAGCGGAGGATCGCTCCGGACGAAATCAAATCGGCAGGCTATGACGGGGTAGTCAACTACGTCTCCCAGTCGCGGCCGGGTGCGAACTTCGAGGCAAAGCCCATCACCCGCGAGTACGCGGACGCGCTGCGCGCAGCGGGTCTGCACATCGTCAGCAACTTCCAGTACGGCAAGCCCGGTTGGCCTACGCCTTCGGATTTCACCCGCGGGCACGACGGCGGTGTGGCAGACGCCCAAACAGCTCTACAGCTGCACGCTGCAGCCGGAGGCGGGAATTCGGCCCCGATCTTCTTCAGCGTCGATGACGATATCGACCAGAACACGTGGAATAGCCAGGCAGTCGACTGGTTTCGAGGAATCAACTCGATACTGGGCGTGGGGCGCACAGGCATCTACGGGCATGCCCAGGCCTGTGGGTGGGCGATCAGAGACGGCGTAATAGGGAACTCAACCACCGCAGGGCACCAATGGGCATGGCAGACGAAGTCGTGGTCGCATGGAGAGCGCGAGCCGGCGGCGGTGCTTTATCAGGCGGTAGTCAACACTGCGTCGAACCCGGGTCCGCTCCTGGGCGGCATAAACGTGGATGTGGACGAGGTCCTTGCGACCGATTACGGACAGTGGGATCTCGATCGCTGATCTGGAGCCACGTCCGCTACATACCCAGGTGCACTGGACTGTTGGCGTTGGTCGGAGCTGCCGTCGTGGCGATGAAGTTCTCCAGAATGTCCGCCACAGCCGCAGGCGCTTCCACGTGTGGGAAGTGTCCGATGCCCTCGAGCACCTCGAGCCGGCTGCCTTCCAGCGCGTCATGGGCGGCGTAGGCGTGCGCGACGGGAATGATTCGGTCGTGATCTCCCCAGATCAGCACGGTTGGCAGCCCGGCCGTGAGGTGAAGCTTGTTCAGCGCGCTGACGGACTGACCGCGGTAGTCCACCACTGAGCGCAACGTTCGCAAGAACGCCTGGCGGGTCCGTGCATCCGACAGCGAGGAGTACGCGTGCCACATCTGACCCGCACGCGGCGCCTGAATCCCCGCCGAGGTCAGCCACGAACCCAGTTTGTTCCCGAGGTTCAGTACCGGTTGCGGTGCGACGACGGGCAGCACGAACTCGGCGCCGGGCGCCGACAGCATCCGCAGCACTGGACTGAGATCGGGGCCGAGGCCACCGCTGCCGATAAGAGCCAGCCGCTCGCAATAGTCCCGATGCTGGTGGACGAACTGCATCGCGATACCACCCCCGAGGGATTGCCCGATCACCGTCGCCCGGTCTACCCCGAGTTCGTCGAGCAGATCGCGCAGAAAGACCGCGAAGGCTCCCAGCGAATAATCCCCACGCGGTTTCGCGGACATGCCGTGGCCGAGCAGGTCCGGCGCGATGACGCGGTATTTCTTGGACAGCTGGGGAATGATCGCACGCCAGGTGGCCGAACTGCCGGCCATCCCGTGGATCAGCAACAGGGCTTGGCCGTGACCGGCATCCCGGTAGGCGATCCGGTCGCCGTGCAGTTCGAGGTACGTCAATTCGCTCATGTCAACCGTTTACCCAGCCTTGGTAGTTGGAGGCATCAACCATTTGCCTACGGTACGTAACTTACGCCTTCGTAGGTTACCGACGGGTAATAGTGTGGCTGGCCTCACTCATTTCTCGAGATAGAGGTCACGCACGGACAGCCGCTGTTCAGCGAAGCTGAAGCCAATCGGACAGGGCGTTCGCAACCATGTCTTCTGGGTCTTGGTCGGTGCCGACGTTGTGCAATTCGCCATCTATCGCAATCTGGCTCGGTGTTCGACCGCTCATCATCCCCTCGGCCTGGCACCTGGTTATCGCGGCGAGCAGGTTATCGAGTGCTTGGCCCGCGGCCAAAGCCAGGCTCGGGTGGTCGATTTTGGTTGTGTCCGCCG
>JBEKNM010000260.1:0-8576 GCA_049522835.1 Mycobacterium sp. | reverse complement strand
TCCTCATCGCTTCGCTCTGCATCGTCGCTGGCGCGACTCATAAGCGCCGCTCCTCCTCATCGCTTCGCTCTGCATCGTCGCTGGCGCGACTCATAAGCGCCGCCGGCGCGGCTCACAAGCGCCGCTCGCGCGGCTCATGGCTGCTTCGCCCACTCGGTGGCCAGCAACTGGCGGGTGTCGCGCAGCAACTGCGGGATCACCTTGGAGCCGCCGATGATGGTGATGAAGTTAGCGTCACCGCCCCACCGCGGCACAACGTGCATATGGAGGTGTTCGGCCAGCGACCCGCCCGCCGATGTCCCCAAGTTGAGGCCGACGTTGAAGCCGTGCGGCCGAGACACATTCTTGATGACGCGAATCGCCTTCTGGATGAACGCCATCAACTCCGCGCTCTCCGGGTCGGTGAGGTCCTCGAGCTCAGAAACGCGCCGATAGGGCACCACCATCAGATGGCCGGGGTTATACGGGTAGAGGTTGAGCACCGCGTAAACGACTTCGCCGCGGGCGACCACCAGGCCCTCCTCGTCGGGGAGCAGCGGAATGTCGGTGAACGGTTCCCCGGAGGTGGCGTCGTCGTGCTTCATCGGCGCTCCGGCCAGGTAGTTCATCCGGTACGGCGTCCATAACCGCTGCAGATGGTCGCTCTCGCCGACACCTCTGTCGAAGATGGTGCCATCAGTGCGATCAGCTCGTGCGTCTTCACTCACAGGTCACTCATCCGTCCGACTCATCCGTCACTCACCGCCGGCCACTTTCACCAGTTTAGCTGTGGGAGTGGCATTCTCGCGATCGGCGATCCACTTCACGATGGCCGCGACCGCGTCGTCTCGGGCCACGCCGTTGACCTGGGTGCGGTCACCGAAACGGAAGCTCACCGCCCCGGCCTGCACATCACGATCGCCGGCCAGCAACATAAACGGCACCTTCTGGTTGGTGTGGTGGACGATCTTCTTAGCCATCCGGTCGTCGCTCGCATCCACGTCGACCCTGACCCCATGCGACTTCAGCTGCGCGGCAACCTCTTCCAGGTAAGCGACGTGTTCATCGGCGACCGGGATGCCGACCACCTGAACGGGCGCCAGCCACACCGGGAACGCGCCCGCGTAGTGCTCGGTGAGAATGCCGAAGAACCGCTCGATAGACCCGAACAGTGCCCGGTGGATCAACACCGGCCGCCGCCGGGTGCCATCGGCGGCGGTGTACTCCAGGTCGAAACGCTCCGGGAAGTTGAAGTCCACCTGGATGGTCGACATCTGCCAGCTGCGGCCCAGGGCGTCGCGGGCCTGCACCGAGATCTTCGGGCCGTAGAACGCTGCACCACCGGGATCGGGGACCAGCTCCAAACCCGACTCCCTTGCGACATCGGCCAGTGCCGCGGTCGAGGTCTCCCAGACCTCGTCCGAGCCGACGAACTTCTCCGGGTCCTTGGTGGACAGCTCCAGATAGAAGTCCTCGAGCCCGTAGTCACCGAGCAGCTCCAGCACGAACCTCAGCAGCGATGCCAGTTCGCCGTGCAGCTGTTCGTGGGTGCAGAAGATGTGTGAGTCGTCCATGGTGAAGCCGCGGGCCCGGGTCAGCCCGTGCACCACGCCAGACTTCTCATAGCGGTACACCGTGCCAAACTCGAAAAGCCGCAACGGAAGTTCCCGATAAGACCGCCCGCGCGAGGCGAAGATCAGGGTGTGCATCGGGCAGTTCATCGGCTTGAGGTAGTAGTCCTGCCCCGGCTTGCGCACCGTCCCGTCGTCGTTGTACTCGGCGTCGAGGTGCATCGGCGGAAACATGCCGTCGGCGTACCAGTCCAAGTGGCCCGAGGTGTGGAATAGCTGCGCCTTGGTGATATGCGGGGTATTGACGAATTCATACCCGGCCTCGATGTGCTTGCGCCGCGAATACTCCTCCAGCTCCCTGCGCACAATGCCGCCCTTGGGGTGGAAAACCGCCAGGCCGGAACCGATTTCGTCGGGGAAGCTGAACAGGTCCAGCTCGATGCCGAGCTTGCGGTGGTCGCGGCGCTGCGCCTCTTCGATCAGCTCGAGGTGGCGGTCCAGCGCCTCCTGCGACTCCCAGGCGGTGCCGTAGATGCGTTGCAGGCTGGCGTTTTTCTGGTCGCCGCGCCAGTAGGCCGCCGAACTGCGAGTGAGCTTGAACGCCGGGATGTGCTTGGTCGTCGGGATGTGCGGCCCGCGACACAGGTCGCCCCAGACCCGTTCCCGGCTACGGGGATTGAGGTTGTCGTAGGCGGTGAGCTCGTCGCCGCCTACCTCCATGATTTCAGCGTCTCCGGATTTGTCGTCGACGAGTTCAAGCTTGTAGGGCTCGTTGGCAAGCTCGTCGCGCGCCTGTTCCCTGGACTCATAGACCCGCCGGTTGAACAGCTGTCCGTCCTTGACGATCTGGCGCATCCGCTTTTCCAGGGCCGCCAAGTCTTCCGGCGTGAACGGCTCCGCCACGTCGAAGTCGTAGTAGAAGCCATCGGTGATGGGTGGCCCGATCCCTAATTTGGCTTGCGGGAACAGGTCCTGAACGGCTTGCGCCAACACGTGCGCGGTCGAATGCCGGATGACACTGCGACCCTCGTCGGTATCGGCCGCCACCGGGACGACCTCGGCATCAATGTCGGGCACCCAACTCAAGTCGCGCAGCTTGCCGTCGGCGTCGCGCACCACCACGATCGCATCCGGCGCGCCCCGCCTCGGCAACCCCGCCTCCCCGACCGCGGCGGCCGCGGTAGTCCCAGCAGGAACCCGGATCGGGGCTGCTGGGGCGGGGTATGCGGGGGCGCTCATCGGGTTGGTCTCCAATGGTTGGGGGTGTCTGAATTAATCGTTGCCATGCTATCGGGGTTAACCTCGAAGGACCCAAGCCATATCGGTGGACCACACACCTCACGGCTGGCCCGGCTTGAGTCGCACAAACAGCGCGTCGGCCTCGGTGAGCAGGGTGTCGCCGTCGCTCAACCGGCCGGAAACGAAGATCTTGCGCCCGTCCACCTGGTCGATTCCCGCGTCGAACTGCAGCTCTTTTTCGATCGGCACGATCTGGCGGTAATTGATTTTGAGGTAAGCCGTGCGCTGGTAGGGGCCGCCGGTGAGTACCGAGGAAGTCAGGCCGAGCACAGTGTCGAACAACATCCCGAGGGACCCACCGTGCACAGCACCGTTGCGTCCGAGATGAAACCGGGCGAAGCGCGCCCACCCCTGGATCCGGCCGTCGTCGGTTTTGCGGGCCGACATGGGAACCGTCAGGACGTTGCCGCGCATCGGCAGGTCCATCCTGCGCCCCGCCGGCGACTGCCACTCGTCTGCGTCGAACGGGCTCAGCAGTGCGGACACCTTCTCCAGCATGTCGGCGGCCTCGGTGATGACCTCGTCGGGAGCATCGACCGCGCGGGCATGATCTTGCAGCTTGCGCACCCCGTCGACGAACCGGCCGTAGTCAGGGCCGCCCTTGCGCGTCGGTTCAGGTGGATTGAATCCACCGCCTGGGTGTTTCTGATGGTCGCCGGCCACCAGAACACCGTATTGCCTGGCTGTTCATTGAGCCCCGGCGGCCGCCAGGGTTTCGAATTCGTCGTCGCTGAGTGTGATCTCGGCGGCCGCGACGTTCTCCTCCAGGTGCGCCACCTTCGACGTGCCCGGAATCGGCAACATCACCGGAGACCGTTTCAGCAGCCAGGCCAGGGCCAGTTGCGACGGCGTCGCGTCATGGTTGGCGGCGATGCGCTGCAGCGGGCCGTCGGCGGCGGCCAGCGGTCCAGCAGCCAGCGGGAACCACGGGATGAAGCCAACACCCTGGCTGGTCGCGGCATCCAGCAGCGGTTCGGAGCCTCGGGCGGACAGGTTGTACATGTTCTGCACCGACACGATCTGCGTGATCTTCTGCGCCTCAGTGAGCTGATCGACGTTGACCTCGGACAGACCGATGTGGCGGATCTTGCCTTCGTTCTTCAACGTGAGCAGCTCACCCACCTGGTCGGCCAACGGGAAATTCGGGTCGATGCGGTGCAGCTGAAACAGGTCAATCGTTTCTACGCGCAGACGGCGCAGGCTCATTTCCAGTTCCTGGCGCAGGTAGCTGGGATTGCCCAGCGGGATCCAGATGTCCGGGCCGGTCCGCAGCAGTCCCGCTTTGGTCGCGATCACCAGCCCGTCGTAGGGATGCAGCGCCTCGCGGATGATCTTCTCGGAAATGTAGGGGCCGTAGGAGTCCGCGGTGTCGATGAAGTTCACACCGAGTTCGACGGCGCGCCGCAACACCCGGACGCATTCGTCGCGGTCGGCGGGCGGGCCCCATACGCCCTTGCCGGTCAGGCGCATGGCGCCGAAGCCGAGTCGGTTGACGGTCAGATCGCCGCCAAGGGTGAACGTTCCGGATGCTTGGGCAACAGATTTTTGTGCGGTCACGTTTACGACCGTACGCCGCGAAGGCGATGGCGCATCCCGGCGTGGCAAGCTGAGGAAGTGGACCTAGAAGCGCTAGAAGAGCTTCCGCTGACCTACCCGGAGATCGGCGCGACCGCATCCGGCGACCTGCCGCCGGGATATGGCCACCTTCGGGTGGAGGCCCAGATCGGCACGGGTCAAGAGCGTTTCGAGCAAGCTGCCGACGCCGTCATGCACTGGGGCATGCAACGCGGCGCCGGCCTGGGCATCCAGGCCAGCTCCGATGTCGTTGAGGTCTCCGCGGTGGTGTTGGTGAAGCTGGGTTTCCTGCGTGCACCGGGCCGTGTGGTGTACGTCGTCGACGAACCCGATCTCCGCGGATTCGCCTACGGCACCTTGCCAGGGCATCCAGAGTGCGGCGAGGAACGGTTCGTCGTTCGTCGCGACCCGACCACCTCGGCGGTGTTCGCGGAGGTGTCGTCGTTCTCCCGGCCCGCGACCTGGTGGAGCAAAGCAGGTGGGCCGGTGGTGTCGGTCGCCCAGCGCGTCATCGCCAACCGCTACCTGCGCGCGGTCTAACCCCAGCCGGCCAATAACTCTTCCGCGCCCGCACACATCTTCTCGATGACGTCGCCCACCGGCGCGTCGTCACTGATCATCCCGACGCCCTGGCCGGCAGTCACGGGGGCAATCCGGCAGTCGTCGGCAGAGATCGAGGCGGCCAGCTCTTCGCGGGCCGGCCGATCGGCGGCAAGTGCGTCCTCTTTACCCGCCCAGCGCGCGACGAAGTCGTTTGCGAGCACGCGCGACTGAAACCGCGCCGGCCAGGGCAAGCCCTTCGCGAGGTCGAAGACCCGGGTGATCGCGGTGTCGGTTGCCCGGGCCGCGATCAGGGCGCGGCGGCTGCCGTCGCCGGTCAGGGCCTCAGGGCATGCTGCCAGACGGGTGCCAATCCATGCTCCGCTGGCGCCGGCGGCCAGCACGGCGGCCAGGCTTCGGGGCGAAGCGATTCCGCCGCCGGCAAGCACCGGCACTGACACGGCATCCAAAACGTTGTCCAGCAACGGCAGTGTCCCGAGCTTCGCGTCCCCGTGCCCGCCACCCTCGGATCCGCGGGCGACCAAGATGTCGACGCCGGCGTCGACCGCCTGACGGGCGCCCAGACTGTCGTATACCTGTGTGACGGTGGGGATTCCGGCGTCCTGCGCCTTGGCGACCCACGACCAGTCGGTGCCGAAGCTGACCGACAGCAGGATGGGCCCCGCCGCCAGCGCATCCTCCAGCAGGCCCGTCTCATTGCGCATCACCCAGTCCACCAGGCCGATTCCGAACGCTCCGCGCACCTGCTGCGGTGACGGCGGCGGCCAGCCGACCACCCGCAACTCCGCCCATCGGCGCGTTGACGATGGGTACCCGCAGGCCGAAGCTCGTTGACCAGGGCGTCGATAACATCCCGCTATTCGGCCACCGATGGGATCGCCTTCAACACGGTCAACATGATGACCGAATCCTCGACCGCGTGCAGCGCGTGACGTTCCGCCGGAATAGCGATGTAGTCGCCGGTCTTGCCGTCCCAGGCGTCGCCGCTGGTGGCGAGGCGCACATGACCCTGCAATACCTGCAGCGTGGCCTCACCAGGACTGACATGCTCGGACAGGTCGTGACCGGCAAGCAAGGCCAGCAAGGTCTGCCGAAGTTCGTGAGTGTGCCCACCGTGAATGGTGTGCGCGGCCCGCCCGCTGTGCGACTGTTGGGCCTCGGTGAGCTTTTCGGCGGCCAGACTGGTCAGCGATATGGATTCCATGAATGAGTCCCCTTGGTGTGACGTGGGCTGTCCGGCATCTTAAGTCAGTTCGTAGGTCTCAGTCGGTTCAGATCAACCAGTCGGTATGGCTTCAGTTCGAGCGGACGCCACGCTACAACTCGATCCCGTGAGGTAGCTTTCCCCGGCCCGCGCGGGGACTAACGGAGACTTCTCGGGACACATTCAGCGCCAGTCGGGCATCCTTAGCGCATGAATGTGGAGGCCCTGCTGCGGTCGAGAGCCTGGGCATTCCCCTTCCGGGAGAAATTGTGCTGGTCAGTGCGGCGCTGATGTCATCGCATCACGACTTGGCCGTCAACCCGATTGGGGTCGGCGTCGCCGCCGTGATCGGCGCGGTGGTCGGCGACTCGATCGGCTACACGGTCGGCCGCCGCTTCGGCATGCCTCTCTTCGACCGGCTTGGCCGTCGGTTCCCGAGACATTTCGGTCCCGGGCATGTCGCGCTGGCCGAGCGATTGTTCAGCCGCTGGGGAGTTCGGGCGGTATTCTTCGGCCGCTTCATCGCCCTGCTGCGGATACTCGCCGGGCCGCTGGCCGGCGCCTTGAAAATGCATTACCCGCGCTTCCTGGCCGCCAATGTGTCGGGTGCCATCTGCTGGGCAGGCGGCACTACCGCGCTCGTCTATTTCGCCGGGCTGGCCGCCGAACGCTGGCTCGAGCGGTTCTCCTGGGTCGCGCTGATCATCGCTATCGTGGCCGGCCTCACCGCTGCAATCTTGCTGCGCGAACGCACATCTCGCGCGGTCGCCGAGCTCGAGGCCGAGCACTACCGCAAGACGGGCAGCACCGCAGCCGACACCGTTTGAAATCTCCGCAGCGCGGCTAACCGGGTGCCGGCCGATGTTGGTCGATGAGAGTGCGGGCCATATTCTGGGCACGGTGAGCTGCCTCCAAGTCACCGACGGCCGCGAGAATGATGGCGCCCTTCATCAGGATGTGCCAGGACGAAGCGAAGTCCTCGACGTCGGTGAGACCGGCTGCCAGAGCGCGTTGGCGCACGATGTCGCGGACGTGGTCGATGTGAGCGACGCTGGCCTTCCCGGCAGGATGATCGGCCCCCAACTCGAGCAGCACGTTGATAAACGAGCAGCCTTCATAACCGTCGCGGCTTTGGAACCAGTCGTGCATGACGTCGAAGATCGCCAGCAACTGTTCCTCGGGGGTGCTGCCGCGCTGCCGCGACTTCGCCTCAATCAAACCGTGAGTCCAGAGCTCTTCACGACGGTTCAGCACGGCCAAGACCAGGTCGTTTTTCGTCGCGAAGTGCCGGTAGAGCGTTGCCTTGGCCACACCGGCGCGCTCGATCACCGCGTCGGTACCTACCGCACGGATCCCGCGGTGGCTGAACAGCTGGTACGCCGCGGCCAGGATCCGCTCACGCGCCGAGACCGGAGGCGTCGCGACATCAGGGCTAGCCATAGCGATCCTCACGATACTCACAACCCCTCTTGTGTAGACAGACCGCCCTGTCTTGTTATACAAAAGAGATTCATCTCGGCACAACGTCTGTCTTCAGATACCAGGACCGGCATCCATCGCAGCGTCACCGACGCCAGTCGATCAGGGAGTCCACTATGAGCCCGGTTATCGCGGAAACCTTTTCACCTATGTCCAGCCCCCATCTGATGCTCAGCACCCGATTGGTCTCCAACCTTGGCAACGAGCACAGCACGCTGAGGGCAACCACCGACCGCGACGGGTCGGCGATGCTCATCCACGCGGGCGGTGAGATCGACGCTTCGAACGAGGAGACCTGGCGCCAGCTGGTGAGCGAAACGGCCCACTCCGTCATCCCGCCCGGACCATTCGTCGTTGACGTCACCGGGCTTGATTTCATGGCCTGCTGCGCGTTCGCAGTGCTTGCCGAGGAAGCCGAAAGGTGTCGCCGCCGCGGCGTCGAACTGCGTCTGGTGAGTTACCAGCCGATCGTCGACCGAATCATCAAAGCTTGTGGCCTCAGCGCCGTGCTGCCCATCTACCCCACCCCGGGGGCCGCACTGGCTGCGGCCCTATACTGCTCGATTTGATCCACGGCCGCGGGGCGGTTCCGGCGCGCGAGCAGTTGGGCGCCCTGGTGCAACGGGTGCGCCCGGCGTTGGATGCGCTGGGTGAATGCGACTCTGTGGTTGACGAACTCGACCGCATCGCAACGCTGGGTGATGGGGCGACACGGCAGCTGGGTGCATGGCGAAGAAGGTGATGGATGTCATCGAGGAGGCCGCCGTGGCCACGCTGAGCTGAATTACGTCGTGGTCTTCATCCTCGATTTCGTTGTAGGGGTTGCCCGCTCGTCAAGCAAGAGGCGTTTCCGGTGATCGCCGGCGAATCCCCCTACTCACCCGTCCCCCTCCGGATCGGCGAGAACA
>JBEKNM010000259.1:0-6458 GCA_049522835.1 Mycobacterium sp. | reverse complement strand
CTGCGACGAGCGCAGAACCCCATGGCTCGTGGGTTGGGAGCTAACAGCGAATTGCGCTCGGTCGACGTGCAAGCCGACATTCAGGGTCGCGTGCGACCACGCCGCCGGCTCCGGCGGTGCAGCTATGCCGTGAGCGGACCGCAATGCCCAGCCTGTGGTAACGGCAACGAACATGCTCAGCGCGGCGACGACGGCGATGGCCAACTGCCATCGTCGGGATTTACTGGCGCTCCGCATATTCAAAGTGTCCCGACTGTACGCAACACCACCACTCATGAGCCAGCGGACGAAGCTGTGAATACGTTCGGAGGATTCCCCAAGGATCCTGTAGCTCGCTCGACGCAATCGCGTCTGCCGCAGCGGTTTAGCAAACCTTGCCAGAAAACATGTCACAGAAACATGTCATTGTGCTGGCCTATGGCCGGCGGGGGATCGGTGGCCGAGGCGTTGAAGCTGGAGTAGCGCGCTGGTGTGCGGATGAGCGTGATGGCGTCGTCGCCGCTGCCGACTTCGATGGCGAGCTCGTTCTCCGCGAACAGCGGCGTGTCGACGACCTGCTTCCAAGTGTAGGCAAGGCAAGCCATGAGACCGCCTTCGTGTAGCAGCGCAACCCATTCGGCTGCGGTCTTGGCGGCCAGGGCCGACTCCAGTTCGTCGGTCAACTCGGGGTAGTTGAGCGCCCGCGCGCGCTGGTCGATGAATCGCTCGTCGTCGAGGAGGTCGGGCCGGTCGATGATCTGACACAGCTTCGCCCAGTGTTTGGGCACATACGCGCTGAGAACCAGGTAGCCGTCGGCGGCCCGGAATGCATCCGATGGTTGGGTGGCAAAGCCGACCCCCTTGCGCCGCTGGGTTTTCGGTGCTTGTTCGGGCTTGGGCTGGTCGCCGCCGGCGGGGTTCAGGTGCATCGTGAATTGGTTGGTCTGCAGGCCGACCGCGACGTCGTACATGGCGACCCGGACTATGTCGGCTACCCCGTGGCGCTCCCGGTTGAGCAGCGCGGCCAGCACAGCCTGGGCCAGCACGTGGCCGCTGGCGTTGTCGACGAGCTGGAAGGGGATGATCTGCGGTTTGCCGGTCGGTGTGGGCATCCCGGTGGTCATGCCGGCCTCGGCGGCGACCATCAGGTCGACGCCGGGCCGGGTGCCGTGCGGACCATTGCCGCCGAAGGCCGACAGGCGGCCATAGATCAATCTGGGGTTGCGTGCCCGCAGGTCGTCGGGGCCCAGGCCCATTCTTTCCATGACTCCCGGCCGAAACCCTTCCAGCACAACGTCCGCGGTGTCGGCGAGCCGCAGTATCTGTTGCTTGGCCGCTTCGGTGGTCAGGTCCACTGACACCGATTTCTTGCCCCGGTTGTTGGGCAGAAAATACGTGGCCAGCGGTGGGCGTCCGGGAAGGACCGCGGTAATGTGCCGGGCCGCCTCACCACCGGGGGCCTCGACCTTGATCACCTCGGCGCCCAGGTCGGCCAGCACTTGTCCGGCCAGCGGGCCGGCGACGTTCTGCGTGAAATCGAGTACCCGAAATCCGTCAAGTGGCTTGGCGGCGTTAGCGTTTGGCATCCTGCGGCCTTTCTTCAGCCGGCACTGGTCGCCGGGTGCAGCACCGCGGTGCAGTAGTAATTCCTGGCGAAAGGGGCTTCGGGGTCGCTGTCCTGCAGCGGTAATCCGCTATCGGCCAACAACTGGTTGAGCGGTGTGCGAACCGGGCGCCAGCCGCGGTCCGCCAGGTAGGTTGCCACGTCGTTACGGTCGCCGGGGAAGCCCAGATTTTCCAGCTCGACGCCGAGTCCGTGCTGACGCCAGTTCTGGGCGGCGCCGTTCAGAGCCTGCAGGTTGGCAGCCGAATTCAGAAAGATTTCGGCGACCAGCTGACTGCCGTCGGCGCTGAGCGTGGTGATGTTGTCCAGCAGCCGATCCTGGGCGTTTGCCGGCAGGAACCCTAGCAGGCCCTCAGCGGCCCACGCGGCGGGTTGTCCCGTGTCAAAACCGGCCTGACGCAACGCCGACGGCCAATCGTGTCGCAGGTCGATCGCGACGGCACGTACGTCGGCCCTGGGCTCGGCGCCGAGCGCCGCAATCGTGGCGGTCTTGAATTGGATGACTTGTGGCTGGTCAACCTCGAATACCGCCGTTCCCGGCACCCATGGCAGCCGATATGCGCGTGCGTCGAGGCCGGAGGCCAATATGACTACCTGGCGGATGCCCGCGGCCTCGGCTTCGGAGAAGAATACGTCGATGTAGCGCGTGCGTGCCGCCAGCATGTCGGTCATACGTTGCATGCCCCACGCGGCATCGGGGAGGTCGACATCAGCGGAGTCGAGTTCACCGCTTGCCCACCGGGTAAAGAAATCGACGCCGACGGCACGCACCAGCGGCTCGGCGAAGCGATCGTCGATCAGTGCGTTCCTGGTGGCCCGAGCTCTTCCCGCGGCCACCATGGTGGCGGTGGCTCCTACGCTGGTCGCCAGATCCCAGCTGTCGTTGTCGGTGCGCCCCATCCCATGGCCCCTTCTCCCGTTGTGTGCTACTGGTAGACAGATTAACGACACGTGTTTCATCGGGATTCGGCGCGTGCCTGACAACCTCGCTGTCGCGGACGACGACTCCATGAACGCTGTATCGCAACATCCCGGTAACGGTCCGGCGGCCACGACGTGGGATCCCGGCCTCGAGGCTATCTCGCTCCTACCATCGCCGAATGGAGATGATTACCTCGATTGCCGAGTTGGAACGCCCGATGCCGATCGCACCGGACGCCGGGTGGCAGCGCAGCGCCCAGTGGGCGCGGCGGCTGGCCTGGGTCAGCTTGGCCGTGG
The DNA here is from genome assembly GCA_049522835.1 of Mycobacterium sp. GTDB lineage: Bacteria > Actinomycetota > Actinomycetes > Mycobacteriales > Mycobacteriaceae > Mycobacterium. The sequence continues at coordinate 3,637 of JBEKNM010000259.1, read as the reverse complement.
TGCTCATCGAGGGCGTCATCGGGCTGTGGCAGGGACTTGCGGTCGGGTCTGTCGCGCTGACCGGGTGGGCGCTTGGCGGCGGGTCCGAGGCGCTGGCCAGCGCGATGGTGGTATGGCGCTTCACCGGGGCGCGCACTCAGTCGCACACCGCCGAGCGGCGCGCGCAACGCGGTGTCGCGGTGTCGTTTTGGCTGACCGCCCCTTACATCGCCGCAGAATCCATCCGCCACCTCACTAACGAGCACCACGCCGAGACGTCGGTGATCGGCATCGGGTTGACGGCAGTCGGCTTGGTACTGATGCCGGTTCTCGGTTGGGCCAACCACCAACTGGGCGCGCGCCTGGACTCGGGGGCCACCGCGGGTGAAGGAACCCAGAATTACCTGTGTGCGACCCAGGCCGCCGGGGTGCTGATCGGCCTTGCGATCACGCCACTTTGGTCCGGCGGTTGGTGGTTTGATCCCGCGATCGGGCTTGCCATAGCCGGCATTGCGGTCTGGCAGGGCATCCGCTGCTGGGATGGCCACACTTGCGGATGCTGACCGCCCCCAAAACGGCTAGTCCAGCTGGTAGCGGATCAACCGGGAGCTGTTGGCCACCACTGCCACCGACGATGCGTTGTGCAGGATCGCGGCCAGCACAGGTGAGAGCGCGCCGCCCGCACCGATGATCAGCCCGGCGGCGTTGACCGCGATAGACATGCCGTAATTTTCGCGGATTACATCGACTGCCCGCGCGCCCAGATCCCGCACGTCGAGCAGCCGGTGCAGATCGTCGTTGGCCAGCGCCACATCGGCGGTCTCGACGGCGACGTCGGTTCCGGCCAGCCCCATGGCGATTCCGATGTCGGCGGCCGCCAGCGCCGGGGCGTCGTTGATGCCGTCGCCGACCATGCCGACGACGTAACCATCGCTCTGCAGCTCGCGTACCACCTCGAGCTTGTCCTCCGGCATCACCTCGGCGCGCCATTCGTCGATACCCAGCTCGCCGGCGACCACCTCGGCGATGTCCGGATGGTCCCCGGTGAGCATGATGATCCGGCGAATCCCGTTGGCCCGCAACTTCGTCAGCACCTCGGCCGCCTCGGGCCGCACTTCGTCCCGTAAGCTGATCAGCCCCACCAGCGTGCCGTCCACCGCGAGCAGCAGCGGGGTTTCGGCCTGACGTCGCAGCTTGTCCACCCACCCCGAGGCCTTTTTGGAGACCCTCACTTTTTCGGCCCGCAGCAGCGACGGACTGCCCAGCAGCAGGGTCCGGCCGTCGGCCCAGGTCCGCATGCCCAGGCCCACCAACACCTCGCACTCCTCGTGCGGCGGGATGCTGATGTGGCGTTCCTCGGTCGAGCGGATCACCGCTTCGGCCAGCGGATGACGAGAGTGAATCTCCGAGCTGGCCGCATACGCCAGCACCTGCTCTGGCTGCCAATCCTTGTGCATAGCGACAATATTCGTGACAACCGGACGCCCAACGGTCAATGTCCCGGTCTTGTCGAACACCATCGCGTCGACCCGACCCGCCTGTTCCAGGTGGGATCCGCCCTTGATCAGGATGCCGCGGCGCGCGCCGTTGCCGATCGCTGCGCTGATCGCGGTCGGGGTGGCCAACCCCACCGCGCACGGGCAGGCGATCAACAGCATGGTCATCGCGCGCCGGACGTCTCCGGTGATCGCCAGCGTGATTGCCGAGACGATGAACGAGGTGGGAACGAAGCGGCGCGAGAAGTTCTCGCCGACCGTTTGGATCGGTGCCCGATCAAGTTGTGCCTCTTCGACTCTGGTGATAATCCGGCCGATGGTGGTTTGGTTGCCGACGGCGTCGGCGCGTACCACCAGGCGTCCGCGCACCACGACCGAACCAGCGTGCACACGTGTCCCGACCGTGATGCTGACCGGCAGGTTTTCCCCGGTGATCGCAGATTGGTTGACAACCGCCTCGCCGTCGACCACCTCGCCGTCGACCGGTATGGCGACATGGTCGTGGACCACCACTTCGTCGCCGATCTGCACGGTATCGATCGGTACCTGTATCTCGGTGCCCGCTTGCGGGCCGGCGGTCAGCCGAACCCACGCCGTGTCCTGACTGCCGCGCAGCAGCTCTGAGATGGCCCGCCGGGTCCGCCGCAGAGTCAGATCCTGAAGGTACTCACCGATATTCAGCAGCCACAACACAGTGAGCGCCACCACGTTCTCGCGCAAGATCAGGCTCGCCACGGTCGCGGCCGAGACCAGCGCATCGGTACCGGCCTTACCGGAGCGCAGCGAGCGCAGCGCCCCGCGCAGGAACGGGTAGCCGGTGAAGACTGTGACGCCGGTGGCGACCAACCGGCCGCTGGGCCCGAGCAGCGGCGGTCTGGCGAAAACGTAACGGCGCACGCCGAGTAAGGCCAGCGCCGCGCCGCCGATGACCATACGCAGCACATCGGTGTTGCGGATCTCCGACGAATGCGGCGCGCGAGCGGGGATCAGTTCGGCCGCGACGTGTGCGGCGCCGCTTATTGCGGCCAGCACCGACGACCGCTCGCAGCGCCTGGGCGAATACCACACCACGACGGACCCGGTGCGCGGATAGGCGTGCACGGCCCGCACACCGTTGCACTTGGTGACGGCTTCTTCGACCGCCACGGCGCGCCGGGAGTTGCTGCGGACCCACTCGACCAAAACGCGCATGCGGCCGGCCGCATCCGAAACCACCACCAGGGCAGGGTCGTCGAACTCGGACGTGTCCGGGACCAACGCGAGGGTCATGCGAAGGCTAGTGGTCGTGCTGGTGGACGTCGCTGATCGACGGCGGGGGCGTCTCTTCGCCAATGCGTTCGCGGGCTTCGGCCATCACGTCGGCAAGCTTCAGCCGCGCCGACTCCGCGGCTACCTCGGCCTTGCGGGTCCCACGCAACCCCAGCTCGGCAGCCGACACCGCGGTCTCGTGCACCGGTGCTTTGGCCGCGGCCTTGCGCAACACCTCGTAGGCCGTCACCCCGGCCAGGCCGGTGATTACCGTCGTTGCCGCTTTCGCCAATAGCCCGTACACCATTGCCTGAACCTTCCTAACTGGTCCTATTTTGGGCCTACCTGGTCCTTAATATTCTCGAGTCTCAGCATTACCCCACGCTTTGACGACGTTAACATCGAAGTATTGCGATATCAACATGGATCTAGGGAGTGCCCGTTACAGCAGCCGGGTGACCTTTTCGGTTTCGACTCTGCGCTGCAGCATCATCGGATCGGGATTGGCGACCTGCACCAACGACGCCCCAATCGCCATCACCGCCAGCAGGCCGTCCACCAGATCACCGGGTCCGGTCCACGGCGCACTGGAAAGCACCCGATCCTTGGACGTCAAACCCCGCGCCGCGGCGGATTTCGCACAGTCGGCCAAGATCTGGTCGACCGATCGGCCGGCCAGTGCCGGACCGGGATGGCGTTCGGGGACTATTTGGTCGCCGTGCACCCGCACCGCGGTCGCGTAGTCGGTGACACCGATCGGTAGGTCAGGCCTGCCCTGGTTCGCGGGCCGGCCGAACGGATCGAGCGACAGCACCGCCACCTCGCCGCCGGGCGCCGTATTGTTCAAGGCCGAGTCGGCCTCGTCCAGCCGTTCGACGGTGCACAGTGCCAAATCGGCGGGGCCGGCGGGGTCC
>JBEKNM010000258.1:0-6529 GCA_049522835.1 Mycobacterium sp. | reverse complement strand
CCCGGCCGGCCGGCGCAGCAGCGCAATGTTGGCTAAACCCGTTGTGCGAGAACCTGGCTCGACTGCCGGTGCACCCAGCGGGACCGACTCGGTCACCAAGTACGCGCTCAGCTGGTCACATTCCGCGGACAGTAGGTTCAACGCCGACACCATCTGGTCGCCGTAGCATTGCTGGGTCCACAGGCTCACCACCGCGGCGGCCGGCGGGTCCAGCGTGGTGATCGTCATCAGCGAGTGGCGCACCGCGCTATCACGCACATTGACGGACAGCCCGGCCACGCCCAGGCCCAACAGGTCGTCGGCGACCGGACCGCGTTGGCGGGCGCACCAATCGTCGTCCGGGTCGGCACGCATCAGCACGGCGATTACCTTTTCCATAGGCTGAACTTACAGCGGGCGACGCCGCTAGCAGAGCGGTTGGGCGAACGGCTATTTGACGGGGCGTACCTGGTATTGCTGACTGACAATTTGCCGATCATCGCGGCCAGCCGCCGGTAGGACATCGCGGCCGCTCGAGGAGCGAAACACCAGACCGATCCGCCGTCCCGGGCGGGGTGTCGCGAACTGCGCGAGCCCGAGCCGACTCCTGGCGGCCTCGACCGGCACCGCGCTCTGCGGAATCAGCGTTCGCCCCAATCCGCCCGTCACACACTGCACTGCGGTTGCCAGCGACGCTGCGCGGGTATTGGCCAGCTCTGCCCGCACACCCGCCCTATGGCAGACGTCCAGCGCCTGGTCGCGCAGGCAATGGCCTTCGTCCAACAACAGCAGCGGTAGCTCAGCCAGCGCCGTCGTCGGCACCCGACGTTTGCCTGCCAGCGGATGCCCGGGCGGCAGGGCGAGCACGAAATTTTCGTCATAAATCGGAATCGCGGTCACCCCGACGGCATCGGCAGGCAGTGCGATCAGCGCGGCATCCAGTGCCCTTTCGCGCAGGAGCGTCAGCAGCCGTTCGGTTTGGTCCTCGACCACCCGCAAGGTCAGCGAGGGCAGTTGCTGGGCGAGCCCGGCCAGCAACGTCGGCAGCGCATAGGGCGCCACGGTTGGAATCAATCCGAGGCGCATGCTGGCCTGCAGCGGATCGGATGCCCTGCGGCAGCGGCGGTGAACGCGTCCACCGCCTCGACCACGGCCAGGGCACGCGGCAGCAACTGCTCGCCCTGGATCGTCAAGAAGACACGCCACGTCGACCTCCCGACCAGCTGGGTGCCGAGGCCGATCTACAGCGCCGCCAGGGCCTGCGACAACGTCGACTGACTCACGCCGAGAGTCGTTGCAGCGCTGGTGAAATGCTGCTTCTCGGCCACCGCGACGAACGCGCGAAGCCCGGCGATGGTGGGCTGATAGATCCTATCGGGCATACCTATAAATTTAGTGTGATACATCACTTTTACTTCAGGCGGAGTTCGCGGCATCATAGTGACAGAAAACTAATCTTGAGTAGATCCAGATAAGGAGTGAGATGTCCTTGCTGACAATCGGCGATCAGTTTCCCGCCTACCAGCTGACCGCGCTGATCGGCGGCGACCTTTCGAAGGTCGACGCCAAGGAGCCCGGCGACTACTTCGCCACGGTCACCGATGACGACCACCCGGGCAAGTGGCGGGTGGTGTTCTTCTGGCCGAAGGACTTCACCTTCGTGTGCCCGACCGAGATCGCCGCGTTCGGCAAGCTCAACGGCGAGTTCGAGGAGCGCGACGCGCAAATCCTCGGTGTTTCGATCGACAGCGAATTCGTGCACTTCCAGTGGCGCGCACAGCACGAAGACCTCAAGAAGTTGCCCTTCCCGATGCTTTCGGACGTCAAGCGGGAACTTTCGCTGGCCACCGGAGTGCTCAACGACGACGGCGTCGCGGACCGCGTGACCTTCATCATCGATCCCAACAATGAGATCCAATTCGCCTCGGCGACCGCCGGGTCCGTGGGACGTAACGTCGATGAGGTGCTGCGGGTCCTGGACGCTCTGCAATCGGACGAGCTGTGCGCTTGCAACTGGCGCAAGGGCGACCCGACCATCGACGCCGGTGAGCTGCTCAAGGCTTCGGCGTAGGAGAACGACATGAGTGTTGAGAATCTCAAGGATGCGCTGCCTGAGTACGCCAAGGACCTCAAGCTCAACTTGGGGTCGATCACACGCAGCACCGTGTTGAACGAGGAGCAGCTCTGGGGCACCCTGCTGGCCAGCGCGGCCGCAACGCGGAACACGCAGGTGCTGGCTGAGATTGGCGCCGAAGCGGCCGACTATCTGTCCGGCGAGGCGTACCAAGCGGCACTGGGAGCCGCGTCCATCATGGGGATGAACAACGTGTTCTACCGTGGCCGCGGCTTCCTCGAAGGCCAGTACGACGACCTGCGGCCCGGATTGCGGATGAACATCATCGCCAATCCGGGTGTGGACAAGGCCAACTTCGAACTCTGGGCCTTCGCGGTGTCATCGATCAACGGGTGCTCACACTGCATGGTCGCCCATGAGCACACGCTGCGTGAGGCGGGTATATCCCGCGAGAGCGTCCTCGAGGCGTTGAAGGCCGCGGCTATCGTTTCGGGTGTGGCACAAGCGATCGTCGCCTCCCAAACACTGGCCGCCGTCTGATCGCAGCATCGTGACCGGACCCGCCTGGATCGAGCACGCGATCTGGTGGCAGGTCTATCCCCTGGGCTTTGTCGGCGCGTTTCCGGCACCCCAGTCATCCGAGCCGCCGCAGCCGTCCCATCATCGGCTGCGGCGACTCGTCAGCTGGTTCGACTACGCCATCAAATTGGGGGCATCGGGGATTGCGCTGGGACCCATCTTCGCCTCGCGCACGCATGGTTACGACACCACCGATCACTACCGCATCGATCCGCGGCTCGGTGATGAGGCCGACTTCGACTACCTGGTCGACGAGGCGCACCGCCGCGGCCTACGAATATTGCTCGACGGCGTCTTCAACCACGTCGGCGTGGACTTCGCGCGCCACCGCGGGGCCCCGGACGATGACGCATCCGCACGCTGGTTTCGCGGGAGTCCCGGTCGATTCCATACCTTCGAAGGCCACGGCGAACTGATTACCCTCAACCACGACAACCCCGAGGTTGTCGACTACACCGTCGATGTCATGGCGCACTGGTTGCGACGTGGCGCAGATGGCTGGCGTCTGGATGCGGCTTACGCTGTGCCGCACCAATTCTGGGCGGCGACGTTACCTGGGGTGCGCAAGCTGTATCCCAATGCCTGGTTCGTCGGTGAGCTCATCCACGGCGACTATGCGGCGGTCGTCGACGCGACCGGCTTCGACTCGGCCACCCAGTACGAGTTGTGGAAAGCGATCTGGAGCAGCCTCAACGACGGCAACTTCTTCGAACTGGACTGGGCGCTACAGCGGCACAACGAGTTTCTGAGCAGCTTCGCACCGCTCACGTTCATCGGCAATCACGACGTCACCCGCATCGCCAGCCAGCTCGAACACCCCGATCATCTGGCCCATGCACTGGTGATCCTGTTGACGATCGGCGGCGTTCCCAGCATTTATGCCGGCGACGAGTTCGGGTTTCACGGCGTCAAAGAAGAACGCCGAGGCGGTGACGACGCGGTGCGCCCGGAGTTCGGTGCTCCCCCAGCACAACTGGATCCGTTCGGTGAACGGGTGTGGGCATTGCACCAATACCTGATCGGGCTGCGTCGCCGCCACCCGTGGCTGCATGCGGCATCGACCACCGCATTGCGACTGGAGAACCGGCATTTCGTGTATGCGACCCGCAGCGGCGACGACGTATTGCTGGTCGCGCTGAACATCGATGACCAGCCGCTGCGCCTAGAGCTGCCGGAGCTGGGCACGGTGCGCGGGCAGGTGCTCGCCGGATCGTCCGCACCGCCCCAGGAGGTCGTCGACGAGGTGGTCGTCGAGGCACACGGCTGGCGGATCTTGCAGCCTGCTTAGGCGTCCAGTCGCGCCAGCGTCACTGGGTCCTGCAGGCCGCGGTAATACTTGGCGAGCAGGGCGACGAAGTCCTGGTTGTCGTCGCTCGCGACGGCGAACAGTGTCATCGACGAGCACAGCTTGAGGTCGTCGGGCGAACCGAAGATCTCCGTAATCGAACGACCTTGCACCTGGTTGACCAGTTGGGTGCACTCGTGCAGTCGCGGGCCGAGCAGTTCATGTCGCAGATAGGCGCGGGCTTCCTGCAGCGAGTCGATCCCGTAACGGACCGCCATCGGGCTGCCCCCCAACCCGCTCAGCTGCGGGAAGACAAACCACATCCAGTGGCTGCGCTTTCGCCCGCCGCGCAGCTCGTCGACGACGCTGCGGTAGACCGGGGCCTGCGCGTCGACGAAACGCTGGAGATCGAAGGATTCGAGGCGCTGGCCGGACGATTCCATCTGACTACGGTTGCACACATGCCGGTTAAACGACGGGTGCCCAGAATTCACGACCTGGCGCCGCTGATCCAGTTCAAACGCCCGGAGTTCAACCGCGCCAAGCGCCGCCTCGACGCCGCGCTGACCATCGAGGACCTGCGCCGCATCGCCAAACGCCGCACCCCGAGGGCGGCGTTCGACTACACCGACGGTGCCGCCGAGGATGAGCTGTCCATCGCACGGGCGCGACAGGCGTTCCGCGACATCGAGTTTCACCCGACCATCCTGCGTGACGTCACCAACGTCGCCACCGGATGGACGGTGTTGGGCCAGCCGGTTGTGTTGCCGTTCGGGATCGCCCCGACCGGGTTCACCCGGTTGATGCACACCGAGGGCGAACTCGCCGGTGCGCGCGCGGCAGCCGCGGCCGGGATCCCGTTCTCGCTGTCGACACTGGCAACTTCGGCGATCGAAGACGTTGTGATCGCTGTTCCCCAGGGCCGTAAATGGTTTCAGCTGTACATGTGGCGGGATCGCGAGCGGTCGATGGCGCTGGTCGAGCGGGCGGCCGAGGCGGGATTCGACACTTTGCTGGTCACTGTCGACGTTCCGGTCGCCGGCGCGCGGTTACGCGACACCCGCAACGGGATGTCGATCCCGCCTGCATTGACCCTGCGAACCGTCCTCGATGCGCTACCCCACCCGCGCTGGTGGTTCGATCTGCTGACCACCGAACCCCTGTCATTCGCATCATTGGATCGCTGGTCGGGCACCGTCGGCGAGTACCTGGACACCATGTTCGACCCCAGCCTCACCTTCGATGACCTGGCCTGGATCAAGGCCCAATGGCCAGGCAAGCTCGTCGTCAAAGGGATCCAGACACTCGACGACGCCCGCGCTGTCGTCGAGCGCGGGGTCGACGGCATAGTGTTGTCCAATCACGGCGGCCGCCAACTCGACCGGGCCCCGGTGCCCTTCCACCTGTTGCCCGCGGTAGCGCGTGATCTCGGCAAGGACACCGAGATCCTGTTGGATACCGGCATCATGTCGGGCGCCGACATCGTGGCAGCAATCGCTCTGGGAGCCCGGTGCACGCTGGTCGGGCGGGCCTACCTCTACGGGCTGATGGCCGGCGGCGAGGCCGGGGTCAACCGCGCGATCGAGATCCTGGCGACCGGGGTGATCCGGACCATGCGGTTGCTGGGTGTGACTTGCCTGGAGGAACTGTCGCCCAAGCATGTGACGCAATTGCGCCGGCTGGCCCCCATTTCCGCGCCAGACTGAGTTGCCGAGCAGACGCAGAATCGCCCGAAAGCAGCGCTTTTAAGGCGATTCTGCGTCTGCTCGCGCTCCCTGGGAACAAACCACGTCCGGTCGGGGTTGAGCGCATCAGACTTAACCTTTGGAGGATGTAATGGCTGAAGCCATGTCCGTGCCGGTGTTGTTTGTCACCGACACAATCGTGTTGCCCGGAATGGTGGTCCCCATATCGCTTGACGATGCCGCGCGGGCTGCCATCGACGCTGCTCAAGCTAGTGATTCTGGGCAGCTGCTGATTGCCCCCCGCCTGGAGGACCGTTACCCGACCCACGGCGTGATCGCCAAGATTCTGCAGGTCGGGCGTATCGCCGGCGGCGGTACCGCTGCCGTTGTGCGCGGTGAGCGCAGGGCGCACATCGGGGCGGGAGCTACCGGCCCCGGGGCAGCGTTGTGGGTCGAGGTGACCGAGGTCCCTGACGTGCAGGCGACCGACGAAGTCAAGGCTCTGGCTGCGGAGTACAAGAAGTTGTTGCTAGCCATGCTGCAACGACGTGAGGCCTGGCAGATCGTCGATCACGTGAACAGCCTGACCGACCCGTCGGCGCTGGCGGACACGTCTGGATACGCGTCCTACCTGACCGACGTGCAGAAACGGCAACTGCTAGAGACTGCCGATGTCGCCGAGCGGCTGCGTGTCCTGATCGACTGGACCAGCGAGCACCTGGCCGAGGTCGAGGTCAACGACAAGATCGCCGAGGACGTGCGGGAAGGCATGGAGAAGACGCAGAAGGAGTTCCTACTGCGCCAACAGCTGGCCGCCATCCGTAAAGAACTGGGCGAGGGTGAGCCCGACGGTTCCGATGACTACCGGGCCCGTGTCGAGGCCGCTGACTTACCCGAGCAGGTGCGCGAAGCCGCGCTGCGTGAGGT
>JBEKNM010000257.1:0-6529 GCA_049522835.1 Mycobacterium sp. | reverse complement strand
CGTCGTTGGCCTCGTCCAGGCGGAACGTAGTGACTCGTTCATGGCCGAGGTTTGATGCGGTCACCGAAACGCCGTTGAAGATCCTGCAACGCCGCGGTGCTGCGGCCGGGGCAGATGACGGTCGCGGCTCCCATAGCCAGTCCGACTGCGACTGCAGCGCTGCCGAAATTACCCGTTGCACCGCTCACCAGCAGGGTCTCGCAGCCTGCAACCCGGCAGCGAGTAGCCCGCCGTAGGGTACGACCAGCACCCCGATCGCCGCCCACCGCGCCGCCTCCTCGTTGTCGACGTCGCCCAGGGGCACGGCGTTCTCAGCGGGCACTCTCATCTGCTCGGCGAAGGACCCGTCGTGAAAGTAGCGGGACAGCCGCAGCCCGCCCTCGCCCCGAGAACTCCACCCCTGCAAGGTGATATCGGGTATCAGTGCGTCGTCACGGGAACGGACGGTCGAATCACACCACACCATGTCGTCGACTTGGAGCCGGGTTGCGTCGGGTCCGACGGCGACGACGCGGCAGATCCCGCCCACCCCCGGTATCTCACCGGCGGCTCCAGCGGATAGTGCCGTGCGCCGCTGAAGATTTCAGCCGTATATGGCAGCACGCCTGCGGCGATGACGTCGACGAGGACCTCGCCGGCCCCGATAGCCGGGTCGGGCACCGCCTTGATGGCCAGTGGCTCACCGAATTTCTCGAGCACTGCCGCCTTCACGTCGGGCCACCTCCCTACCGATCTTTAATCCCAACTGACCCTTAATCGCCAACATAGGGCTGGCAGCGACATGCTGCCAGCGCGAATCCCGCATGGCTGGTATGTCGTGATGTCATGGACCCATCATTGACCGCGCTGCGGGTTTTGCGCTGGCACGCAGCGTGTTGGGTTGGCAGCCGGCTCCGCCGAGGACGCCCTGATCGAGATGGGCGAGAGCCTCTTGCAGCGCGGGCTGATCAACCATTGATGTGACGACAACTCGGTTGACCGGGGGACCGGGTTCGAACTCTCCATCGATGACTACGTCGAGTGCGCCTGGCTCGACAACCCCATCGACATCTCTTGACAAAACTTCGAAACGTGTCCAATTCTCTACTGGCCATTAAGTGCACTTGTGGGTAGCCTCATGCTTCGTGTAGGTGAACGCCGTTAACTCGTCAAAGGAGATGGAGATGTCGTTCGTGGTCGTCCAGACATCTCGCCGAACCCGGGTTGTCGAGACGCCCATCAGCATTCGAAATGGATCTGGGACGGCTGCGGTACTCCCTTGGTGAGGCATATCCCCCTAGACGACCAGGCGAACTTTGGGGCTGGCTAAGTGGACATCGGTGTGCATTGGGAGTAGCGACTTTGAAGACGATCATCTCCTGATTGGGTGAGGCGCTCGAATGGGGGATGTAGCCAACATCGGAGGACACCGTGTCGCGCAGTCTGGATCTCGTCGTCAGCTCCGTCGCCGCCCAACTGATGGATGCGACCGCATCCACCGCTGCCGAGATGAGCCAACAGGTGCTGGCCAACCTGGTCGAGCAGTTCGACGCGGACGTCGGCTTCTTACGTCACAACGATCACAACGTCGGGGCCTCCAAGTTGATCGCGGAATGGCCACCGCGACCCCACCGTCTGGACCCAGATCCGGTGGCGGTTGTCGACTTCGCCAGCGCCGACCCCGTCTTCGCCTACTGCGCGCAGGGCAAGAAACCGATCGTGATCGGGTTGGACCCGACAAAGGATGCGTGCAGGGCTTATCAGGGTCAGATCGCGGCAAGCCGCCGCGTCGGGTCGCCGTCGGTGGCCGTCGCACCGCTGGTGTCAAGGGGGGTGACCACCGGTGTGCTGGGCTTCATCAACTTCGGTGGCAGGACGTGGCGGCCAGAGTTGATGAACACGCTGGGGGCGATCGCGCCGATATTTGCCGGGTTCCAGGTCCGCATCGCCACTGAAGAAAAGCTTCGCTATCTGGCTGAGCATGACGATTTGACCGGTCTGCACAATCGTCGATCGCTTATTGCGCACCTTACGGACCGGCTCGCGGCGGGACGCCCCGGACCCGTCGCGGTCTTGTATCTCGATCTGGACCGACTGAAGTCGATCAACGATTACTTCGGCCACACCGCGGGCGATCAGTACCTTCGGGTATTCGCCGAGCGGCTTCAGGCGAGCATGGGAGGGCTGGCCGTGATCGGTCGGCACGGCGGAGACGAGTTCCTCGTCGTCCCGGACCGGGCGATGCCCACCGCGAGCGCAGAATCACTTGCGCACCGGCTTCAGACGACGTTGCGCGGTCCCCTGAAGATCGGCGACGATGTGATCACCCCCACCGTGAGCATCGGGGTGGCGGTGGGCGTGCCGGGACACGACGACGCCGCCGACCTACTCCGTCGCGCCGATGGTGCGGTGCTGACGGCTAAGCGCGCGGGCGGTAACCAGGTTGCGCTGTGCACCGATGACATGTCTGTCAAAAGTGTGTTCCGCAACGACATTGAACTTCATCTGCAAGGTGATATCGGCAGCGACGCTTTGCTGCTGCACTATCTGCCCGAGGTCGACTTGTGGACCGGCGAGATCCTGGGGGCCGAGGCGCTGGTCCGTTGGCAGCATCCGATATGGGGGCTGCTGCTACCGGATTCGTTCATCGGCGTCGCTGAATCGACCAACCTGGCCGCAGAGTTGGGCCGGTGGGTGATGCGAAGCGCCTGCGCCGAGTTGAGCCGGTGGCGATCCAACGACGTGGGGCAAAGTGCCGTATTGCGCATCAATGTGTCGCCCGTTCAACTAATCACCCGCGGCTTCGTCGGTAGTGTGGCCGACACCATCGAGGAGTTCGGCATCGATGCCGGATCGGTATGCCTGGAGATCACCGAGCGGGCCGTGGTGCGCGACATCGAAACCACCCGCAAGACGCTCTCGCAGCTCAAGGAGGTCGGGGTCCAGATCGCCATCGACGACTTCGGCACCGGCTATGCGGTGCTGTCGCACCTGAAGTCCCTTCCGGTCGACATGCTCAAGATCGACACCGGGTTCGTCCGCGACTTGGGCACCAACACCAGCGACCTGGCCATAGTCCGCGCCATCATCGGGCTCGCTGAGGCCTTCGGCCTGCAACTGGTCGCTGAAGGCGTTGAGACGCCGGCTGCCGCACAGACTTTGATAGAGCATGGATGTCACCGGGCGCAGGGTTTCCTGTTCTCGCGCCCCGTGGCAGGCGACGCCATGGAGTCACTGCTGTCCAGGCGCCGGGTGCCGATGACCTTGTTCGGTGACGACGAGGCGCTGAGTGTGGCCGCAATCTAGGGCGGGGAACGCTTCGGCCCGGCCAAGCCGTCTCCGCGTCAACGAATTGAGTGCCGACGGGAACAGCTATTAGCTCCCGAACCAATGCGTGAGCACGCCACGCGGTTCGCGCAATTCGTCCGGGTCGATTCGGGCCTGCGACGACGCCCAAGCCACATAGCCATCGGGGCGCACCAGCACGCCCGTGGCGGGTACCTCGCCGACCGGCCGCCCCGCGGCGACGGTGAGCTGGTCTTCGATATCGGTCACCGCGACTGCAATCGCGCCGCCCTCGGTGAGATCAACAAGTCGTCAAAGTGGGGTCCAGCTCTCCCAAGACTCGGTGAAGTCGAGCGTCACTTGCGAGAACTGGGCGACGCTGATGATCTCGCGAAAGTGGTCTTGCCAGCCCCACCAACCGCTGATCTGAAAGACGTGCTGGTACCAGCTGAGCCGGTAGTCGCCGGGTATGACTTCGCCTTTGTTCTCGGTCGCGAAAACAGCGACAGCTACCAGACCGAGCGCCACCGACGCTGGAAGTTGTATCTTCCCGTCACGCCATATGTGCACGCTTGCGGTTCGAGGCCCGTGCGGAGTCAGTTCAAATCCCTTGGGCAGTTCGCTTTCGTGGTCGTGGCCACATCGGTGAATGCCGTATAAAACGTCGGCGATGTCGGGACGTTTGTCGGACAGATCGGAGTTCACCGCCACGGGGAAGCGCGTCTGATCGAAGTCGATACCGGGTGCCGTCATGATGTGGAAGATGTCCAGCGAGTCTCGGATTGTGCGCTTGAACCGAGTCGCGACTCCTAGCTGTGGATACCGCTTCTTCGCGGTTCCATCGACGGCGTTGCCAGCGTGCAGCACGGCTGCCCCCCAAGCCCGCCTATCCCAGTTGTCCAGCGCGCGTCTGACGGAATCTCCCACGTTCACGAGGCGAAGGCTATCGAACGTTGCGCATTTAGCGCACTGTCTTGAGCCGCTATGGGCGTTACTCGAACGGCCGACGCGGTGGGACGGGCGGGTCTACGGAGAGTTCGAAGCCGATCAGTGCTCGTCATCGATAAGCGTCAGTGCCCGCTCGAACAGGTGCACGGTCGCCGCGTGGAGTTGGTCCCCGACCTCCTTCTCGGCCTTTCCCGCACACGCCCGGGCCAGCGTGCCCTCGATCACGATGCCGAGCTTGAAGCAAGCCAACACGGTGTACCAGGTGATATGCGAAAGGTCGCGCGAGGTATTGGCGGCGTACCGCTGGAAAAGGTCGTCGGTGCTGGCCAGCCCGTCCTGGCCGCCCAGGGCATGGCTGAACACGCTGGACCCGTCGGGCTGGCGCCAGGTGGCCAGCAGCCAGCCCAGATCGAGCAGCGGATCACCGATCGTGCACATCTCCCAGTCGACGATGGCGACCACGTCTGGACCGGTGCGGGAGAACATCACGTTGGCGGCGTGGTAGTCGCCGTGCATGATGCCGGGCGTCCAGCTCTTCGGTCGATGGCTCTCCAGCCAGGTGGACACCAGCTCGATGCCCGGGATCTGTGGCCCCGGGTAACCCTCGTACTCTTGATAGGACTTCAGCTCGGAGAGCCAGCGCGGCACTTGGCGTTCCAGGAAGCCGGCCGGTTTGCCGAAATCAGCAAGACCAACGGCGACATGGTCGACGGCGCCCAGCCTGGCCAGCGCGTCGGCCATCGAGAGCCCCATCTGGAACCGAATACCAGGATCGCCCGCATGCAGCTGCGGCAGCCCCTCACCGGCGTTGAATCCATCGACGGGTTCCATCAGGTAGAAGACGGCGTCACCGAGCACACTGGTGTCGTCGCACGTGGCAATCAGGTGGGGATGCGGGACGTCCGAGCCGGCCAGCGCTGCAAGGACTTGGGTTTCCCGCAGGATGACGCTGTTGCTGCGCGGCCGCAGGTGCCGCGGTCCGCGTCGCAGCACATAGGGTCGGCCGGCCCTGGTGAACCGCAGCATGACGTTCTGCGTTCCGCCGGTGACGGCCGAAACCTCGTCGAGCGGGCCCTGGCCGAGTCCCTGGTCGGACATCCAGTCGGCTACGGATTTTAGATCCACATCATCCACGTGGCAGAACCTACTCCGCGGGTGTGCTGGACTGGCCGAACGTCAGCCATTTGGCTGCGGGGTGTACCGCACGGTCTGGACCCAGATCATGCCGTCCCGGAACACGAAGGTATCGACACCGTCGTCAACCCGGTTGATCACCGAGTCGGCGGCCCACTCGAGGAAGAGGATGTCGCCGTCGAAAACCTGTGTCCTCAGGTCCCAGGATGCATTGGGCAGATCGTCGAGCAATTTGACAAACACCTCCCGGACGCCGTCCCTGCCGCGCGCTGCGCCGGCCGCCGTGAGGACGACGGAATCGTCGGCGTAGTCGGCGGCGATCTCGTCGACGTCGCCCGCGGCGAGCGCCTTGCCGTGGTGGGCGAATACTTCCTGTGGTGTCCGCGTCCCGCTCATAGCACTCCTCTGCAGAACCTGTCGACTGTCTGGGAAAAAGCGTAGGCCACCCTCGGCGAGCGGTTTGGGCCGTCGGCGGCTGGAAGAATAGTGTGCATAACTTATTTTCAGGCTTGGAAGGGAACTCGCGATGCCGCGTACCGACAACGATTCTTGGGACATCACTCAAAGCGTGGGGGCCACCGCACTGGGTGTTGCCGCGGCCCGCGCCGTGGAGACCGAGAGTGAAAATCCGCTGATCAATGACCCGTTCGCGCGCGTGTTCGTGAACGCGGCAGGCGAGGGGATGTGGAGCATCTATGCAGATCCCAAGCTGTTGGCCAAGGCGATCGAACTCGAACCGGATGTGCGGACGCGCATCCAGCTGATGGTCGACTGCATGGCCACCCGGACCGCATTCTTTGACGAGTTCTTTCTCAATGCGGCCGCCACCGGTGTGCGCCAGGTGGTGATCTTGGCGTCCGGGCTGGACGCGCGCACGTGGCGGCTACCGTGGCCGGACGGCACGGTTGTGTACGAGCTGGACCAGCCCAAGGTGCTGGATTTCAAGCTGGCCACCTTGCGTGAACACGGTGCGCATCCGACGGCGCAATTGGTGACTATCCCGATCGATCTACGTCAGGATTGGCCAAAGGCCATGCAGGAAGCTGGGTTTGATGCTTCCCGGCCAGCCGCCTGGTCGGCCGAGGGGCTGGTGCGCTACCTCCCTGCGCAGGCCCAGGACCTTCTGTTCACGCGCATACACGAACTCAGCGCGGCGGGCAGTTGGCTGGCTTCCAACGTGCCC
>JBEKNM010000256.1:0-6539 GCA_049522835.1 Mycobacterium sp. | reverse complement strand
CGGAGGCGGACTCGAAGGCCACCGGGCCAGGGGTGTGGAGCGACTGGAAGGCTTCCCTGGTGGCCGACCTGGTGCGTCGCTGTCGGATGGTGATGGCGGGTGAGCCGCCGCCGCAGGCCGAACCGACTACGCCCCATTATCTTTCACTTGCGGCCGACCACGGGGTGCACGTAGAGATCAAGCCTGGCGACCGCGAGCGCATCTACGCGGTGATGGTTGCCCCAGACGCGCGGGGACTGATGTCGAAAGCCGCCGCCGTGCTGGCACTGAACTCGCTGCGGGTTCACTCGGCGTCGGTCAACATCCACGAGGGTGTTGCGATCGCCGAATTCGTGGTGTCACCGCTTTTTGGTTCCCCGCCCGCGGCCGACCTGCTGCGCCAGCAGTTCGTCGGTGCGATCAACGGCGACGTTGACGTCCTCGGCACGCTGCAGAAGCGTGACAGCGACGCCGCCAGCTCCGCGATGGCTCGGGCCGGGGAGATTCAGGCGGGGGCGCCGCTGACGCGTTCGACCGCGCCGCCCCGCATCCTGTGGCTCGATACCGCGGTACCGGGCCAACTTGTCGTCGAAGTCCGCGCCATGGACCGGATCGGCCTGCTCGCGTTACTGGCGCAGGCGCTGGAGCGTGCAGGAGCAGACATCGGTTGGGCGAAGGTCAATACGTTCGGATCGACGGCGGCCGATGTGTTCTGTGTGGCAGTGCCCGTCGAGTCTGCTGCGCCCGAGTTGAACGGCGACCCCAACAAAGCCGCGCGAGCCGCGGTGGAAGAGCACCTGTTGGCGGTGTTAGGCGTCTCAGCGGACGTGGTGGTCGGCGAGCCCGTCGGCGACTAGGTCCCTTGCGCGCTTCATGCCGCGCGTCAAGACTGCTCGGAATTCAGCTTCCGCAAGGCTTCGATACGTGCTTGAAGCTGGTCGCGGGTCGCGGCGGCAGTCGGTGGGCCTCCGCACCGACGGCGGAGTTCGCTGTGGATCCAGCCGTGTGGTTTGCCGGTTCGGTGGTGGGTCGCCGAGACGAGGGTGTTGAGTTCGCGACGTAGCTCGCGAATTTGGCCATGCGTCGACGCCGCCGATACCGAACTCCGCGGTATCGGCGATGCGGCTTTGCCTGCGGAGATCCGCTTCTGCAACTGCTCGTCCTGGCGGCGGTGCAGCAGGGCACGCATCTGGTCGGCGTCAAGTAATCCGGGGATACCGAGGTAGTCAGCCTCCTCCTCGCTTCCGGCGGGGGCGGCGGTGCCGAACGAGGATCCATCAAAGATGACCTGATCCAGTTCGGCGTCGGCTCCCAACGAGGTAAAGCTCTTGTCCGCATCGCTGCGTTCGGTTTGCGTCCGCACGGCGGGATCACCGTCGAGGGGATCCTGGTCCGATTCGCGATGCGGTTGGCCGAGCACATGGTTGCGCTGGGCTTCCAACTCGCTGGCCAACTGCAGCAGGTTAGGCACCGACGGCAGGAAAATGCTTGCGATTTCACCCGGCCGGCGAGATCGCACAAACCGGCCGACGGCCTGTGCGAAAAACAGCGGTGTCGAGGCGCTTGTGGCGTAGATCCCGACCGCCAGCCGAGGTATGTCGACGCCTTCGGACACCATGCGCACCGCAACCAGCCACCGGCTGGTGCTCCCGGCGAATTCGCTGATGCGCGACGACGATCCGGGATCGTCGGAGAGCACGACCGTCGGCGCTTCTGAGGTCAACTTCTTCAGCAGGGCGGCGTAGGCGCGGGCTGCGCTCCGGTCGGAGGCGATGATCATGCCGCCGGCGTCGGGAACGTGCGTACGCAGTTGGCGGAGCCGCAGATCGGCAGCGGCGATCACCGCGGGCATCCATTCGCCGGCCGGGTCCAGCGCTGTGCGCCAGGCACGTGCGGTCTGCTCCGCGGAAAGCGGTTCGCCCAGGCGCGCCGCGTGCTCTTCGCCGGCACTGTCTCGCCAACGCGCCTGTCCGGAGTAAGCCAGGAACACCACCGGCCGGACTACACCGTCGGCAAGCGCCTCGGCGTAGCCGTAGGTGTGGTCGGCTTGCGAACGCAGCACCCCGTCGGCGCCGCCCGCGTAGGTGACGAACGGGATGGGACTGTCGTCGCTGCGAAAGGGTGTGCCCGTCAGCGCGATTCGGCGGGTGGCGTCGCTGAAGGCTTCTCGGATCGCCTCACCCCAGGTCTTGGCGTCACCGCCATGGTGGATCTCATCGAAGATGACCAAGGTTTTGCGCTGCTCGGTGCGAACCCGGTGCAGCGTCGGATGTGCGGCGACCTGCGAGTAGGTGACCATCACGCCGTGATACTCCGGCGAGGTCTGGGGGTTGGAATTGGAGAATTCGGGATCCAGGGCAAGACCGTGGCGCTCCGCGGCCTGCGCCCACTGCACTTTCAGGTGCTCTGTCGGCACGACGACGGTGATCTGCTCGACGGCGCGCTGGCCAAGCAGCTCGGCCGCTACCCGCAGGGCGAAGGTTGTCTTCCCAGATCCCGGGGTGGCCACGGCCAAGAAATCGCGTGGCGTACCGGCCAGGTATTTCACCAGCGCCCGACGCTGCCAGCCGCGCAACGTCTGGTTGCCGGAATGGTGGCCCGTAGCGCCCCCTACGGTGTCGTCGCGTGCATCCGTGTCGCTGCCCAACTGCATCGACACGGCTCCCCCTGGTAGATGGTGCGCCGCGCATGCCGGTGCATGATCGCGCTTTCGCGCAGCGGCGGGTGTGAAATGTAGCATGGCAACGCATTTCGGCGCGTTAGCGACCTGAAGTGTCGAAGCGGGTTAACCTGATCGCCGGGACTGGCTCGCCAGGTCGCGGGTTTGGAGCCACGCGTGGATCCGCCCGGCGACGTCGGCCCATCCGGGTTCGAGCATCATGTTGTGCCCCATGTCGAAGAATTCCGGCTCGGTCCGGTAGGCGCGTGCCGTGGCGCGCACTTCGCCCGTGCTGACGAAGCCGTCGTGCTCGGCGCCGAGCACCAGGAACGAGGTGTTCACTCGCCGGGTTTTGACGCGGCGCAACACCGGATCGGTCATGGCGGCGCGAATGCTCTCGGCTCCGGCGCGTTGCCTGCAGGATTCGACGATGGCCTCGGGCGTGGCTGCGCAGAACAGGTATTCGCGGGCAAGGGCCGGGGTGGCGAGGAATGTGAGCAGTGTGGGGTCGGTCCAGGCTTCCAAAGTCATCGACGGTCGGTGGCGCCAGACGCGCAACGCCAAACTGAGCACGCCCTGTGGTGGCACGGAGCCCACCAGCACCGCGGCCGGGGCGCTGCGCTCCTCGAGGTAGCGCTGAATAAGGAAGCCGCCCAATGAATGGCCGATGAGCACCGGAGGGCCGCCAAGGTCGTCGGCCACCGAACGGAGATCCTCCAGGTAGTCGGCAAGGGAAACCGAGGGCAACGGCTTCGATGTCGGGCTCGTGCCATGTCCGCGCAGGCTCAGTGCGACTGCGCGATAGCCGGCATCTGCGAAGAAGTCCAGGAAGTGGTCGTCCCAGCACCACGCGCCATGCCAGCCGCCGTGCACGAAAAGCAGCGGGACCGGATGCGCATCGGTGCAGGATCCTTTGTCGATCACCTCGAGCATGAGGCTGATCCTTTGCTGCGGCCGCCCGCGCCGTCAAGACCCCCGCGCGGCTTCGTCGAAACTCAAGCCACGACGACACTCAACGCGTCGTGTGCGTCGTTTAAGTGTCGCGGAGCGACAGTGCCTGGCTCGGACTCTGCTGCCGGATCCGCACTACCACTAGGCTGGCAGGGTGTTTGAATCGCTCTCTGACCGGTTGACCGTTGCCCTACAGGGGTTGCGCGGCAAGGGTCGGCTGACCGACGCCGATATCGAGACCACCACCCGCGAAATCCGGCTGGCGCTGCTGGAAGCCGACGTTTCGCTGCCCGTGGTGCGGGCGTTCGTCGGCCGGATCAAAGACCGCGCCCGCGGCGCTGAGGTGTCGGGCGCGCTGAACCCGGCGCAGCAGGTCGTCAAGATCGTCAACGAAGAACTGGTCGGCATCCTCGGCGGCGAAACCCGCCAGCTGGCCTTCGCGAAGACGCCACCGACGGTGGTGATGCTCGCCGGCCTGCAGGGTTCCGGTAAAACGACACTGGCCGGAAAATTGGCCGCGTGGCTTCGCGGCCAAGGACACACGCCGCTTCTGGTGGCCTGCGACCTGCAGCGGCCGGCGGCGGTCAATCAGCTGCAAGTGGTGGGTCAGCGCGCCGGGGTGCCGGTGTTCGCGCCGCATCCCGGAGCCCCAACATCTGGGCAGGAGTCTGGCCCGGGCGACCCGGTCGCGGTCGCGTCGGCGGGGCTCGCGGAGGCCCGGGCCAAACACTTCGACGTCGTCATCGTCGACACCGCCGGGCGGCTGGGCATCGACGACAAGCTGATGGACCAGGCCGCGGCCATCCGGGCGGCTGTTGACCCCGATGAGGTGCTGTTCGTCCTGGACGCGATGATCGGTCAGGACGCCGTTACCACCGCAGAGGCGTTCCGCGAGGGTGTCGGCTTCACCGGTGTGGTGTTGACCAAGCTGGACGGTGACGCCCGCGGCGGGGCCGCGTTGTCGGTCCGCGAGGTGACCGGTGTCCCGATCCTTTTCGCCTCCACCGGCGAGAAGCTCGAGGACTTCGACGTCTTCCACCCGGACCGCATGGCCAGCCGCATCCTGGGCATGGGCGATGTGCTGAGCCTGATCGAACAAGCCGAGCAGGTCTTCGACGCCGAGCAGGCCGAGGCGGCCGCCGCCAAGATCGGGTCCGGGGAGCTGACCCTCGAGGATTTCCTGGAACAGATGCTCGCCATCCGCAAGATGGGCCCGATTGGCAACCTGTTGGGCATGCTGCCCGGCGCGGGTCAGATGAAAGATGCGCTGGCCGAAGTCGACGACACGCAGCTCGACCGGCTGCAGGCCATCATCCGCGGCATGACGCCGCAAGAGCGGGCCGACCCGAAGATCATCAACGCCTCGCGGCGGTTGCGGATCGCCAACGGCTCGGGCGTGGCGGTGTCCGAGGTCAACCAGCTGGTCGACCGCTTCTTCGAAGCCCGCAAGATGATGTCGTCCATGCTCGGCGGGATGGGCCTACCCGGTATCAGCCGCAAGTCCGCGAACCGGAAAGGCAAGGGGGCAAAAGGCAAGAAAGGCAAGAAGGGGGCACGTGGTCCGACGCCGCCGAAGGTCAGGAGCCCCTTCGGGCCCGGAGGGCCGGGCATGCCGGGCATGCCGGCAGGATTTCCTGATCTGTCGCAAATGCCCGAAGGCCTCAATGAGCTGCCGCCCGGCCTGGCCGACTTCGACCTGTCCAAGCTGAAGTTCCCGGGCAAGAAGTAGCGCGCCGTGCGCCTGCACGTGCGAGGCCAAGGGCTGCCCGACGAGACCCCGATCGAACTGTGGATCGTCGACGGCCACATCAGTATGGAGCCGGTTACCGGGGCCGACACCGTCTTCGACTCCGGCTGGATACTGCCCGGACTGGTCGACGCGCACTGTCACGTTGGGCTGGGTGACCACGGCGAGATCCCACTGGACGAGGCGATCGCGCAAGCCGAGTCCGAACGCGACGTCGGCGCGCTGCTATTGCGTGACTGCGGCGCACCGACCGACACCCGCAGCCTCGACGACCACGCCGATCTGCCCCGCATCATCCGAGCCGGAAGGCATCTGGCCAGACCCAAGCGGTACCAGGCCGGCGTCGCCGTCGAACTCGAAGACGAATCGCAGCTGGCGGAAGCGGTGGCCGTGGAAGCTCAGCGCGGCGACGGTTGGATCAAGCTGGTCGGCGACTGGATCGACCGCAAAGTCGGCGACCTCGCCCCGCTGTGGTCCGACGATGTGCTCAAGGCCGCGATCGATGCCGCACACGCCCACGGGGCGCGGGTCACTGCGCATGTGTTCAGCGAGGACGCGCTGCCCGGCCTGATCAACGCCGGCATCGATTGCATCGAGCACGGCACGGGACTCACCGATGACACCATCGCGCTGATGCTCGAGCACGGCACCGCATTGGTCCCCACGCTGATCAACATCGAGAACTTCCCGGGTATCGCCGACGCCGCGGTGCGCTATCCGGCCTACGCCGCCCACATGCGCGACCTGTATGCCCGCTGCCATCGGCGGATGGCGGCGGCCCTGGAAGCGGGCGTGCCGTTCTACGCAGGTAGCGATGCCGGCCCCATGATCCAACACGGACGCATCGCCGACGAGGTCGAGGCCCTCAAAGACATTGGAATGAGTCCCACCGCGGCGTTGGGAGCGGCGTGCTGGGATGCCCGTCGCTGGCTGGGCCGGCCCGGTCTGGATCAGGGCGCATCTGCTGACCTGTTGTGCTATTCGACCGATCCGCGGCAGGGCCCCGGCGTGCTGAATCATCCCGATCTGGTGATATTGCGCGGCAAGACGTTTCGGCCCTAAGAGCAGCTGGGGGTGCGCCGGACACCAAACGCGCGCGGCGTCGCCGAGGCGGTTACGATTGCTTGATGGCATTGGCCAGCGGCGCGACGTTTGCTGGGTATACGGTTGCGCGCAGGCTGGGCTCTGGAGAGACGGGTGACG
>JBEKNM010000255.1:0-6553 GCA_049522835.1 Mycobacterium sp. | reverse complement strand
ACGCAGTAGGTCAGTTCGTTGGCATTGGCGTGCCAGTGCGGGGTCCGCATTGCGCCGGGATTGATCAGCAGCCGTTTGATCGATAGGCCGTTCAGGATTGGGAAGACGTCGGCTGTCAGGCGCCGGATTGAACCGAGGCCGGACTCTTCGACGATTTCGCCCTGTGTTAATGATGCGACGTGCTTATCTGCCTTAGCATTTCATTCTCCTCAACAGCGGCGGATCGACGATCCGAGTAGGTGACTACTCCTACGATGCCGCCGTGGAGGACGCGCGTCCAAGTCCGCTTTTTGATTTGCTGATCAGCGTCGGTTATCAAGCCCGGGGCGGTTTGGAACGGTCGGCGTCGGTGAAGCGGATGACGCCGCGGATGTTGCGTCCCTCAAGCATGTCGCGATAGCCGTCGTCGATCTGCTCGAGCGAGTAAATCTGGGGGATGTCGTACTGCGGGTTGCCGCCGCCGAACAGACTTCCCTGCAGACTTTTCTGCAGCAGCGACAGCCCCGCGAGGTTGAGGGTGACGTCGATGGCCATCACGCTGTCCATGGCGGTGACGACGCCGACGCCGCCCTTTGCGGTCAGTTGCATCCATGTCTCGACCTCGCGGCCCTCGCTGCGACCGACCGCGACTATCACCTTGTGGCACATGAGTCCCGACGTGGACTCGGCGATGCTGGCCGCGGCGCTGGCAATGTCAGCGAAAGCTTCTGTGGCGCCGAACTTGAGCGCCTGCTCGCGTTTCCACTCGTATGGATCGATGGCGAACATCTATCGACGGAAGCGGCCCACCCGCTCCCGAGCGGCACGGCGCAGAGCAGCCACTAGCCGAAGCTCAGTCGTCGATGTGCGTCGGTGGGTCAGCAAAGGCGAGACCCCCAGGGTGCTGGTCAGGACCCATCAAATCGCAGCGCCTGTCGGGCACTAGGTAGGAACTGGCGCCGCTAGCCACCCAGTTGGCAAATGCCACGCAACGTTGCCAGGTGCCGTCAGGCAGGACGGGTCCATCGCACTTGCTGATAACGCCGAGTCCTCCGTACTGGCAGCCGGCGTTGGCCGGCGGCGCTGCGGCGATCAGCCCTCCGGCCATCAGTGCGGCGCCCAGGCCGGCGATGAAGGCGGATATCCCCTGTGGCAACGTGATCTCGAATGCAGTCATTGCGTCCCCTTTGGATTACTGCGGCTCAATCATTGCATCGCGGCGAGGCTGCATATCGTCTTTGCCGGTCCCGACAGATCCAGGCCCGGTTCGATCATTTGGCCGGGGTATCGGAGCCTGTAGTCAGCAAGTAGTAAGGCCCACCAATCGAGACTCGGGCCGCCCCCTCGGTTCACTGGGCAGGTCGGCTTGGACTACCGTCAGTCTGTTATGAGGGCGGTCCTCGTCGCGGTGGCCTCCGTGATCGCCTCGGGGTTTCTCAGCGTCCCGACGGTGGCGGACGCCGACCCGTGCGTTAACGGCACCGTCCGTGGTGGTTCGGGTGGCGACTACTTCCTGTGCCAGGATCGCGGGTGGTTGCACGTCCTGCCGACGTTCGACGGCCCAAATCAGCCGCTGCCACCGACGTGTGTGAGGTTTCCGGACAAGTACATGTGCCCGACTGATGGGCCTCCTCCGCCCGGCCCGCAGTGGACAACTCCGGGCGGTTGGTATCCGGGACTGTAAAGACCGCAACTGCGAGTGTGGTATCGGCCCGATGGACGAATACGGGTGGAGTGAGCGCTTGGCCGACGAGTTGGCCCGCAAGCTGACGCTGGTGCCGAAAAAGTAGGCCCTACGACGTCGCCGGTAATCCCATTTAGGAATTGACGAGCCAGCTCGTGAAGGTGGGCACACCCCACTTTCCGTCGGACCGTTTGTAGACGACATAGTGAGCCATGTAGCTATGAGCTGGTGCCGAGGTCGCGCAAGTTGCGCAGCCCCACCTGGCACGGCGTGCACTTCCCGCAGGACGGGATGAACGACATGATCACTCGATCTCATCGATCGACCACGGCGCGTTTATCTCCCAGACCAGGCACCCTTGGTTTTCAACGGTTGGCCTCCGTCAATATCCACGCCGCTTAATTGTTAGCGCCGTCACAGACGGGGTCCTACCCAACTTAGACCAATACTATTGCCTATACAGTATTTGATACGAGTCGCGGCGATCGGCCGCTGCCAGACATCTCGAGGATGAGAACATGGGAACACCCGTAATCGTCGGAGCTGCCCGGACGGCGATCGGCCGGTCCCTGAAGGGGACGCTGGTCAACACCCCGCCCGAGACGCTGATCACCGCGGTGCTTCCGGAGGTGGTGCGCAGGTCGGGTGTCGACCCGTCTGACATCGACGACATCATCTTCGCCGAATCGCATTACGGCGGCGGCGATCTTGCCCGGTATGCAGCCACCGCCACCGGTTTGGACCACGTTCCCGGCCAATCGGTCAACCGGCACTGCGCGGGCAGTCTGACCGCCATCGGCAACGCCTCCGCCCAGATCGGCTCGGGCATGGAGCGCGTGCTCATCGCAGGTGGTGTGCAGTCGTTGTCGATGACGCCGTTGACCAACTGGCGCATTCCCGGCCCCGAGCTGAAGTTCGAAGAGCGCTGGATGCCGCCGACCCACGTCGAGACCCCCGACGCGCCGGCCAAGGACATGTCGATCACTGTGGGCTGGAACACCGCGCAGGCGGTTGGCATCAGCCGCGAGGAGATGGACGCCTGGGCGGCGCGGTCACATCAGCGTGCCATTGCGGCCATCGACGCGGGCAAGTTCGTCGACGAGATCATCCCGCTGAAGATCACCCAACTAGACGGGTCGGTGACCGACTTTTCAATCGATGAGCATCCTCGGCGCGACACCACCGTTGAGAAGCTCGCCGGCCTCAAAGTCCTGCACCCGGAGATCGAAGGATTCTCGATCACGGCCGGTAACAGCAGCGGCACCAACGATGCGGCAGCCGGGGTCGCGCTCGTCGACCTGGATTACGCCCGCGCCGAGAACCTGAACGTGATGGCAACGGTCAAGGCGTGGGCCGCCGCCGGAGTGCCAGCCCGGGATTGCGGACTGGGTGCGCTGCGGGTAATCGAAAAGGTACTGCAGCGAGCCGGCCTCTCGTTCGGCGATGTGACGCTGTGGGAGATCAACGAGGCATTCGCCTCGGTGCCGGTCGCGGCGTGCAAGGAGTTCGGCCTCGACGAGGAGAAGGTGAACTTCTCGGGGAGCGGCTGCAGCCTCGGCCACCCGATCGCGGCCTCGGGAGCCCGCATGGTCACCACGTTGACCTACGAGTTGGCTCGCCGCGGCGGCGGCATCGGCGTCGCGGCCATGTGCGCGGGCGGCGGGCAGGGCGGCGCAGTCGTCATCGAGGTCTAATCACACCGCCTCAGTTGCAGAAGGTGTAGCCGATGAACTCCTTATCCTGGGAGTTGTCGACCGGGTAGTTGACGTAGTGCACTGCCGGCAGTCCGTTGTACTGGGTGTTCATCTTTTCCGCGGTGGGCGGAGGGGCACCTTTGGGGAAGGCCAAGATCATGTCGGCAAAAATCTTGAGGCCGACCTGGCACAGGGCGTCAGCCCGGGGCGGCTGTGGATTCCACGCATGAACGCGCACCGGGTTCGTGAGCTGATAGCCGGCTGCACAATTCGGATCGCAGATCTTGAAAACGGCGGTGCCGGTTCCATCGGCGCCCCCGGGCCCCCATAAGCTCCACGACATATCTTGCAGCGCAACAGCTACGCTCGCACATCCCACGATATTGAGCTTGTTCGGAAGCTCGACCGGTGGAACCGACAGGTTGTAACAGCCCGGAATGGCGAAGCTGGTCGGCGGGGACGGCGGTTGGGTCGTGGGCTGCGGCGCCGCGCCTTTGTGGCTGGGTTTTACTCCGACGAAAATAAGCACACCCAGTAGCGCGATGGCCAGCCCGGCGCCGGTCACGATCAGGGGTATCCGCGGAATGCGCCGCGAAGAGGTCGACGAAGGCGCGTTACTGTTACCGCTCACTTTCAACAAGTTCCCCCTCTCGGCACAATTGTCACGTCAGGGTGGTCACTGCCACAACCGATACGGCACGGTAAAGTTGGTCAACACAACCAACAAAGTGAGGATTGTGATGTCTAGGGAGTCACCGATGGATGACCACGAACTTGCGGCGCGGCTCGCCACCGAGGCCGGTCAGCTGCTGCTCCGAGTGCGGGAGGAATTCGCCGATGCCGACGTGGGCGAGCGGAAAGCTGCGGGGGACAAGCGATCCCACGACTTCCTCATGGAAGCGTTGGCCGGCTGGCGTCCGGACGACGCGGTGCTGTCCGAGGAGGGCGCAGATGATCCGGTGCGGTTGCGCTCGGAGCGGGTCTGGATTGTCGATCCGCTCGACGGCACGCGTGAATTCTCCGAGCTGGGGCGCGACGACTGGGCCGTGCACGTCGCGCTCTGGCAGGCCGGCGAGCTCGTTGCCGGTGCGGTAGCGCTGCCGGCACAGGGAATTACGTTGGCTACGCCTGACGTTGCGGCGCCTCCTGCCGCACCGGCCAAGCCACGCATCGTGGTGTCGCGCACCCGGCCGCCCGCCATCGCGCTGGCTGTGCGCGACGCGTTGGACGGCACGCTGGTGGAGATGGGCTCCGCCGGAGCCAAGGTGGCGTCGGTAATTCAGGGTTTCTCCGACGTGTATGTCCACGCCGGGGGCCAGTTCGAATGGGACTCAGCTGCCCCGGTGGCGGTGGCCCGAGCCGCTGGTTTGCATACCTCGCGCATTGATGGGTCCGCATTGGCCTATAACCAGCCGGACCCGAAGTTGCCGGACCTGGTGATATGCCGTCCTGAGCTTGCGCAGGCGGTACTGGCCGTCACTGGCTGACGGGCGCCGGCGTTGTGTAGGGCGTTCCGGTCCCGTCAGCCGCGCCGCTTTCGGAGTCGGCGCCGGCCGCCCTTCGCCTCCCCGTCTTTCTACCGAGACTTGTTGCTAAAAGCCGGCATTGACGAAGCCGGCGGTCGCGCGCCTCCGGAGTGGAGTCCTGCAGGGCTCGGCCGACGCCGCTGCCCTTGCGCGCGACATCAACGACTATCTTGCCGATCTCGTTGGTGCTCAACCCGATCGGTTCGGATTCTTCGCGACTGTCCCCATGCCACGTAGTCGCGAATCCGTCAAAGAACAGGGCGGTCATGCGCGTCTCAGCGCAGGGCATTCTGCCAAGACAGAATGCGTTCGGCCAGTTCTGGTCCGCAGTCTTCCTGAATGAAGTGGCTGCCATTGATGCGGGCGTGCGGCTGGCCCGCCGCTCCAGGGATGTGCTTGATCAGGGGACGGTCTGCTTTCCCGAGGATCGGGTCGCGACTTCCGAAGATGGCGAGAAAGGGTTTCTCCCATCGGCCCAGCGCGTCCCACGCCGCCCGATTGGCCGGAATCGCCGGATCCTCGGGTGAGGTTGGCACCAACTGCGGGAACGCCCGGGCCCCGGCTTGATACGTCTTGTCTGGGAAGGGCGCGTCGTAGCCGGTTCGCACCTTAGGGGGAACCCTGCGGACGGTGCCGACCGCGACCAGGGGCCCGGCGGGCAGCACGGGGGAGTAGCGCGCGAAGGCCCGCCACGCGAAGAAGGCGCGAGACGGCCGCTGCTGGGCCGTGGGAAGAAAACCGTTTGCCACCACAAGTCGCGCGATCCGGTCACCCTGCTCGGCGGCGATGCGCAGGCCGATGAGCGATCCCCAGTCCTGCACGAAAAGAGTGACATCTCTCAGGTTGAGTCGCTCGAACAACGAGGTCACCCACTCGACGTGGCGTAGGTAGGTGTAATCCTCGATCCGAGTGGGCTTGTCGGAACGGCCGAAGCCGATCAGGTCGGGCGCGAGCACGCGGTTCCCAGCCTCAGCCAGCGGCGGAATCATCGTGCGGTACAGGTAGCTCCATGTGGGTTCGCCGTGCAGCAGCACGATCGGTGGGCCGTCGTCGGGACCCTCGTCGAGGAAGTGCATGCGCAGCGGCCGAGTATCGCTTGCCTTCACATCAAGGTAGCTCCCTACGAACGGGTAGCCCTCCAGATTTTCGAATCGGGAGTCTGGGGTTCGCAGCACATCCATATTCAGCTCCTCCGGTGGCGCGCGGCCCCTGCAAGCCTCTCTCGGCAGCGCGCCCTTCGTCCAGTACGAGATTTCGTTGGTGCCGAGCCCGACAGGCCACTAAAATAGCCAAATCATGGCCATCCGGCGCGCGGTTCTGCTCATTGCCGACATCGGCGGATATACGCGCTACATGAATTGGAACCGGCTACACCTGACCCACGCGCAGCAGACGGTTGCGCTGCTGCTGGAGTCGGTCATCGACGCCGGCAAAGGGCTGAAGCTGGCGAAGCTGGAGGGCGACGCCGCGTTCTTTTGGGCACCAGATGGCAACGCCAATGTGCTGGTGGGCGACCGGCTATCGCGTATGCGCCAGTCGTTCTTTGCGCGGCGGGAGCGGATGAAGAAGGATTTCGACTGCGAGTGCGCGAGTTGCTCTCAGCTGGACAGTCTGTCGCTCAAGTTCGTCGCCCACCAGGGCGAAGTGGCGGAGCAAAAGGTGAAACGCCA
>JBEKNM010000254.1:0-6558 GCA_049522835.1 Mycobacterium sp. | reverse complement strand
CGATGCCCAGTCCCAGCGCGGCTTCATAAAGGATGATCGCCTGGACCACCGATCCCCGCGCGGAGCTGACAATGGTGGCCAATGCGGTCGCGACGAACAGCGCGTTGCCCAGGCCCCACAGCGCCCGCCAGCCCACGATTTCGGCCACTGTGTCCGACATCCCGGCCAGCCCGGCGCCGGCGATGATGATCACAAATCCGATCAGCAGCGTGTTTTTGGGCCCGATCCGGCTGGACACCACACCGGTCACCAGCATCGCCACACCATTCACGGCCGCGTAGCTGGTGAACAGCAACAACACCTGCGAGGGTGTGGCGCCCAGACTTTCGGCGATCGGCTTGAGGATCGGACCGACCAGGCCGATTCCCATGAACGCGACGACGGACGCAAAGGCAACGGCCCAAACGGACTTAGGTTGGCGCCACATCGGGTGGCCGCTCCTTTTCTGTTCGTGCTGCGATTATTCGGATCGGTTCGCGGGGCTGCTGCGCATCGTTGAAAAGCCCGCGCGGCGCGCAGACGTGTTTGAGACTGCCGGGGCGCCGACCCCGGCTGCGACGGGAAAACTACGTAGCCGATACGTAAAGTCGATACGGACAGTTGTGAAGTCCGCGGCAAATCACCGGTCAGCCGTCACGCGCTGTCGCCGATATCTCAGGAGCCAGTCCGCGAAAAAGCGGGCACCGCACAGGCAAGTCCGGCCGGCTGCGCCCGTTCAACTGCGCATGGCCCCATGACGCATCCGCGGCGGCGACGGCCGAAGCGACCCGGCGAAAGAAGGTGCTGCGCCCGAGGACGTTGACTGCCAACATGTTTGGCCGCGGAAGCGCGCCGACGAAGCAATGTGCCGAAGGACCAACCGCGCCCAGCAATCACCGAACGCCGCAAACCTAGGTAGCGAACTAAGTAGTTCTTCGGTGCCGCCCGGGCCGTGACCGGTGTCTGGTGAATAAGTCACAGCAATGAGCTCTTCGCGCCCAACACGAGACCGCTCGCCACATCAACCTGTGGCATTCATGCTGCGGAAAGGCCCAACCATGTCCACGATCACCGTCGGCCGAGGAAAGACTGATGGACGGCGCCGCACGGCGGCGCGGATAACCAGCTCCCCGCAATCGATCGGGGGGACACCCAATTCATGACTTCCGTGATCGAGTACGACCTCGTCGTCATCGGTTCAGGGCCGGGCGGCCAGAAGGCTGCTGTCGCGGCGGCCAAGTTGGGAAAGTCGGTGGCGGTGATCGAGCGTGGTGACGTGGGCGGCGTGTGCGTCAACACGGGCACGATCCCGTCGAAGAGCATGCGCGAGGCGGTCGTCTACCTGACCGGCGTGAACCAGCACGAACTCTACGGCACCAGCTACCGCGTCAAAGACAGGATCACGTGGACGGACCTGCATGTCCGAACCGAGCACGTCATCAATAGAGAAATCGACGTGATCCGGTCGCAGCTGAAGCGCAACGGCATCGAGCTCTACACCGGCCAGGGCCGCTTCATCGACGAGCACACGGTGCTGGTGGAAAGCCCCAATCGCGGCGAGCACATCACGCTGGGCGGCCAGTACGTCGTGATAGCCACGGGCACCACGCCGGCTCGACCGGCCGGGGTCCAGTTCGACGAGGAACGCGTGATCGACTCCGACGGCATTCTGAATTTGAGGTCGATCCCGTCGTCGATGGTGGTCGTCGGTGCCGGCGTCATCGGCGCCGAATATGCCTCGATATTCGCCGCGCTGGGCACCAAGGTGACCGTCGTCGAGAAACGCGACACAATGTTGGATTTCTGTGACCAGGAGATCGTCGATGACCTGCGGTTTTATTTGCGCGAGCAGTGTGTGACGCTCCGGTTGGGCGAGGAGGTCACCACGGTCGACATCGGCAAGGAAGGCACCGTCACCACACTGGCCAGCGGCAAAAAGATTGCCGCCGAGACGGTGATGTACTCCGCGGGCCGGCAAGGCTGCACCGAGCAGCTCGACCTGGCCAACGCCGGCCTGCAGGCCGACAGCCGCGGGCGTATCGTCGTCGACGACCAGTATCAGACCAAAGTCGACCACATCTACGCGGTCGGCGACGTCATCGGTTTCCCCGCGCTCGCCTCGACATCGATGGAGCAGGGCCGGCTGGCCGCCTATCACGCGTTCGGCGAAACGGTGGACCGCTTGACCGACTACCAGCCGATCGGCATTTACACCATCCCCGAGTTGTCCTTCGTGGGCGCAACCGAATCAGAGCTGACCAAGAATTCCATACCTTACGAGTTCGGCGTATCGCGGTACCGCGAACTCGCCCGCGGTCAGATCGCCGGCGATTGCTACGGCATGCTCAAACTGCTCGTCTCGCCCGAAGACCACAAGCTGCTGGGCGTGCACATCTTCGGCACCAACGCCACCGAACTCGTGCATATCGGGCAAGCGCTCATGGGCTGTGGCGGCACGGTCGAATACCTCGTCGACGCGGTGTTCAACTACCCAACGTTCGCCGAAACATACAAGATCGCCGCGCTTGACGTGATGAACAAGTTGCGTGCACTGGAGAAATTCACCGATTGACGACAATCAGCCAGCGTTCCCTGCGGAAATCCGCTACGACGAAACTGACGAAGAAAGACCACAGGTCGCGGGTGACTGCCGCGAGGTCACGACTTACGTATCGGCTACGTAGATTTCACGTCGTAGCCGAGGTCGCCGCCACGGCAGTCTCAAACACAGGCCGCTGGCGGAAATCACCAAAGGGGTCGGGTGTCAGTCATTGGGCGGGGAGCCATCACATCCATGAACGGCGAAATAGCAATGAAAGCAATAGCACTGCACGAGTTCGGAGGCCCTGAGGTCTTGGGGATTGCGACGAAGGAAGAACCGCATGCCAGACCCGACGACAATATGCACGGTCGTGCACGCGGCAAGCGCCGTGCCCACCTCCTGGCGACGGCTGTCTATCGAAGACGAATTCGCATTATGGCTTTTCGCATAGGTCGCGCTGCCGATCCTGCGCCAACTCCTCGATACGGCGACCGCTCCTGCCGTAACGGCAGCTCGCTCGAATAGCCAAACCCCTTCCTTTTCGGGCGGATCCACGCTTACCGGCTTCTGCCCCCGTTTTGGAGGATCGTCGATATTGATTAACAACTGGGCAAACCCGTGGTTCCATCCTGAGACGAGAAAACCTCAACGTATGTACAGGCAAATCTCGCCCGCGTCGAGCTGCATCAGGTGCATCATCGGCGTGTCTCCGGTGTCAGTCTTGTTGGTGCACAGCATATCTACAGATGGCAGACGGCTACTCCGAAGGCAATTAGCTGGGCTGGCTAGCTAGGCTGTCTAAGTGGTAAATCGCACCGTGCATCCCACGCCAAACGCATATCCCGAGGACCTCGACGCTGGTCTGCTCAAGGTCGCCGGAGTCGGCGTGCTGGCCGCGGTGATGGCGACCCTGGACACCACGGTGGTCAGCGTCGCGCAGCGCACCTTCATCACCGAATTCCACACCACCCAGGCCGTCGTGGCGTGGACCATGACAGGAACCACGCTGGCAATGGCAACGGTGATCCCGGTGACCGGCTGGGCGGCCGAGCGGTTCGGCACCAGGCGGCTCTTCATGGGATCGGTGCTGGCCTTCACCCTCGGGTCGCTGCTGTGCGCGGCCGCACCCAACATCACGCTGCTGATCGCCTTCCGGGTGGTGCAGGGGTTCGGCGGCGGCATGCTGATGCCGCTGAACTTCATCATCCTGACCCGCGCGGCCGGCCCCAAACGGCTGGGCCGGTTGATGGCGGTGCTCGGCATCCCCATGCTGCTGGGCCCAATGGGAGGGCCGATGCTCAGCGGCTGGCTGATCCAGTCCTTCGGCTGGCCGTGGATCTTCTTGATCAACATTCCGATCGGCGCCCTGGCGTTCACGCTGGCCGCGATCGTCTTCACGAAGGACGAATCGCACCCCTCGGAGAGATTCGACTTCATCGGGATGCTGCTGCTCTCCCCTGGCCTGGCCCTGTTTCTCTACGGCGCGTCGTCGCTGCCCGCGCATGGCACCGTCACCAATCGCGCGGTGTGGATTCCCGCTTCAGTCGGCCTGCTGCTGATCATCGGATTCGTGCTGCACGCGCTGTTCGGCACCGATCACCCGCTGCTCGACCTGCGACTGTTCAAAAACCGGATCGTCGCACTGGCCAACGCGACGATGTCGTTGCACGCGATCGCGTTCTTCGGCGCCGTGTTGCTGTTCCCCAGTTACTTCCAGCAGTTGCTGCACCAGACGCCGCTTCAGTCGGGTGCGCATCTGATCCCCCGAGGCCTTGGCGCGATGCTGACGATGCCGATCGCCGGCCGGATCATGGACAGGCGCGGGCCGGGTTGGGTGGTGCTGGCGGGGACCGCGGTGACCGCCATCGGCATGGGCACGTTCGCCTACGGCGTCAGCCACCACTGCGCGTACAGGCCGGTGCTGCTGACCGGCCTGGCACTGATGGGCATGGGTGCGGGCTGCACGATGATGCCGTTGTTCGGCTCCGCGGTGCGCGGACTGGCGCCCCATCAGGTGGCGTGCGGGTCGACGTTGATCAACGTCAACCTGCAGGTCGCAGGGTCCATCGGTACCGCGTTGATGTCGGTGATTCTGACCAGCCAGTTCAACCACAGCCCATTCATCCAGGCGGCAGGCAAAGCCGCCGCGCTAAAGGAAGAAATCACTAAACATGGCGTGCCACCCCACCCGCCCCAGCCGCCGCCGCAGGTGCTGGCACCGGGTTTCATGGACCATGTGACCAGCGACTTGTCGCACGCCTACACGGTGGTGTTCGTCGTGGCCGTAGGTTTCGCGCTCACCATGCTGATCCCCGCCGCGTTCCTACCCAAAAAGCCCGCGGCGGAGGTGCCCGGCCAGCCTGCGATCGCAGCACTGGCACCTTAATTCCCCGGGCCGCTCCTGACGATGGCCAGTGACTTCAGTGCCCGAAGAAACCGGCGTGCGCGATCGACCGCGTATTCATCGACCGCCTATTCATAGAGGCCCAGCTGACCGGTGACTGCAGCAACGTCACGCGTTACGTATGGGCTACGTAGTTTCCCCGTCGCAGCCTGGGTCGCCGCCGCGGCAGTCTAAAACACGGGCCGCGGTGCCAATCACCAAAGGGGTCAGGTGTTGGTCAATGGGCTGATGCTTCGAGTGGCGGTCAATTCGCCCAGGTATCGCGCTTCATCGAAGGGGTGATTATGGCACGCACGGAAAACGGCCCCCGCGATCTGAAGACCGGCGTAGGAGCCGGCGCGACTAGGGCGGCACGCGCGCCCGCCAGCCGGGGCGCCAGCCCACTGACCAATAACCCTTTTACCAAGCCGTTGGTGCGCGCGGTGGGGGCGGACTTCTTCAGGCGACTGGCCAGCGGCGAATTGGATCCCGCGGACATCCTCGCGATGCGGCGCATGACCGACCTGGTGGCGGTCCATCTCCGGTTTTTCGACGAGTTCTTTGCCCAGGCAACCAAGGCGGGCATCCGCCAAGCGGTGATCCTGCAGGGGGCGCTCCTGGCCGCCGGGCTGGATTCCCGCGCCTACCGGCTGTCGTGGCCGGCCGGCATGACGGTGTACGAGATCGACCAGCCCGAGGTCATCGACTTGAAAACCAAGGCGCTGGCCGACCTGATCCCGAGCGCCGACCGCCGGGAGATGGGCATCGATCTTCGCCAGGACTGGCCGGCCGCGTTGCAGCGGGCCGGTTTGGACGCCGCCCAACCCACCGTATGGAGCGCCGAAGCGATGCTCGACTTCCTGCCGTGCGACGCTCAGGATCAGCTGCTGGATGACATCACCGCGCTGAGCGCCGCGGGAAGCCGGCTCGCCACCGACTATTTGCCGGACTCTGGTCAGGTCGAGACGACCATGCAGGCGCAAGGGCGGCCCGTCAGCGAGCGCTGCCGCGACCAGGGTCTCGACATCGACATCACCGACCTGACATACCCCGGCGACCGCAACAACGTGGCTCGCTACCTGGACACCCACGGCTGGGAGACGGATGAGACCAGCCTGCCGGAGCTGTTCGTCGCCAATGGCCTTGCGCCTCTGAAGGACGACGAGGTCCGGGTGCCGTTCACCTCGTTCGTCCATGTCACCGCGACGCGCAAATAGGCGCGCGAAGACATCGCCCAAATCCACTCGCGGTCATAGTCACCGACTGGCACTCGCCGCCGCTACCATCTTCGGGTGTTGCTGAGTTCCGCTACTGACGGGTTCAGACTCGGTTACGCCCGGAACAGGAAAGGCGACAAGTCGGTCGTTCTGCTACACGGCTGGCCAGGAGACCACACGGATTTCCGTAAGGTCGCCCCGCTGCTGACGGACCGGTTTGACGTCGTGGCGCCGGACCTGCGGGGTTTTGGATCCTCGGACAAACACGCTGTCGAACCTGGTGAGGGATACAGCGCCGCAGCGCAGGCACGCGGCATAGCGGCGCTGATCGACGAGTTGGCCCTGCACCAACCGGTGCTCGCCGGCTATGACGTCGGGAGCCGAGTCGCGCAGACGGTGGCCCGAGAGTACCCGGACCTGGTCAGTGCGTTGGTCCT
>JBEKNM010000253.1:0-6568 GCA_049522835.1 Mycobacterium sp. | reverse complement strand
CGTCTGCAAAGCGGAACTCCCGTCGGGCTGGTCGGACGTCAGGGCACAGGTGCGCCAGTCTAAATGATCGCCACGCCAGCTCCGTTGCTGATCAAATAGCTGCGACCGTCAATTGGCCGGTGCCCGTTTCTTGTCGGCCCGCGCTGTGTTCGGCTGGCCTCGTGTGGCATTGCAGCGCATGGCAACATAAACCGCGACGACAACCGAGAGGACCGTCTGTGAGTAAAGTCGACAAGAGCGGTGTGCCCAGCACGCTGACCACGATTCCGTTGGCCGACCCGCACGCCGGGCCTGCTGAGCCGTCGATCGGTGATCTGATCAAAGACGCAACAACTCAGGTGTCCACACTGGTGCGTGCTGAGGTCGAACTTGCCCGTGCCGAGATCACCCGTGACGTCAAAAAGGGCCTGACCGGCAGCATCTACTTCGTCGCCGCGTTGGTGGTGTTGTTCTACTCCACGTTCTTTTTCTTCTTTTTCCTGGCCGAGCTGCTCGACAGCTGGTTGTGGCGCTGGGTGGCGTTTTTGATCGTGTTCGCGATCATGGTCGTAGTGGGTGCCGTGCTGGCCCTATTGGGTTTCCTGAAAGTCCGCCGGATCCGGGGACCGCGGCAGACAATCGAATCGGTCAAGGAGACACGCACCGCACTCACCCCTGGTCACGACAAAGCCGGGCCGCGCGAGATCAAGGGGCCGGAAAGCAAGCCCGACACCCCTCCTGCAGATCCCTCAGGTTGGTAAGTGTCAGCGCCGGATCCGTCGCTGACCCGCATCGACGGGCCGTGGCGCCATTTGGACGTGCACGCCAACGGCATCCGATTCCATGTCGTCGAGGCTTTACCAATCGGCCCGCCGGCTGGCCAGGATGCAACCGCGCCGGCCACGGCGCGGCCACTGGTGATCCTGCTGCATGGTTTCGGATCGTTCTGGTGGTCCTGGCGTCATCAGCTGCGGGGACTGAACGGGGCCCGAGTGGTTGCGGTCGACCTGCGCGGCTATGGCGGCAGCGACAAGCCACCCCGCGGCTACGACGGCTGGACGCTGGCCGGCGATACGGCTGGGCTCATCCGTGCGCTGGGGCATTCGTCGGCCACTCTGATCGGCCACGCCGATGGCGGGTTGGCCTGCTGGACCACCGCGCTGCTGCATTCACGGCTGGTGCGCGCCATCGCGCTGATCAGCTCGCCGCACCCTGCCGCGTTGCGACGATCTGCGCTGACGCGGCGTGACCAAGGTTATGCACTGCTGCCGTCGTTGCTGCGCTATCAGGTGCCGATCTGGCCCGAGCGCCTGCTGACCCGAGACAACGCGGCCGAGATCGAGCGCCTTGTCCGTACCCGCAGCTCTGCCAAATGGGTTGCTTCCGAAGATTTCTCCCAGACCGTCGGTTATCTGCGAATGGCGATACAAATTCCGGCGGCCGCACATTGCGCACTGGAGTACCAGCGCTGGGCCTTCCGCAGCCAGCTGCGCGGCGAAGGCCGGCGATTCACGAGATCGATGTCCCGACAGCTCGGTATGCCGCTGCTGCACCTACGTGGTGATGCCGACCCCTATGTGCTGGCCGACTCGGTCGACCGCACACAGCGCTACGCGCCGCAGGGACGCTATACATCCATTGCCGGCGCAGGGCATTTCAGCCACGAAGAGGCCCCGGAGGAAATCAACAGGCACCTGACGAGGTTCCTCGAGCACGTGCACCGGCCCGGGGTCAGCTGACGCAGGCCCCGGTCGGCACCGGTTGGGTATCGCCGATCTTTGAAAGCTGGCCGGCCACCTCGTCGGATGTCAGCACAAAGCCGGTGTCGGCGTCGTCGACAGCGGCACCGAACACCACACCCAGCACGTGACCGCCGAGGTCGATCAACGGCCCACCCGAATTGCCTTGCTCCACATCGGCTCTGATGGTGTACACGTCGCGGGTAACCGGTGCCGGGTCCCGGTAGATGTCGGGACCGCTGAGTTTGATTGCCTCGCGAATCCTGGCCGGGGTTGCGGTGAAGTTGCCGCCTCCGGGATAGCCGAGCACCACTACGCTGGCGCCGGATTTCGCCTCGGACTGGGCGAACGGCAGCGGCGGCGGCGGCAGGTTCGGGACAGCGAGAATCGCGATGTCGACCGACGGGTCGTAGGACACCACGGTGGCGTCGAGGGGGTTGCCGCTGGCGTACACCTGAAGACTGCTGGACCCGGCTACCACGTGCGCATTGGTCATCACGCGGTCAGGCGCTATGACGAATCCGCTGCCCTCCAACACTTTCTCGCAGCTGGGCGCCAGGCTGCGCACCTTGACGACGCTGGGGGCAGTTGCCAGCACCACCGGATTGTCGGCCAGCGCGGGGTCCGGTGACGCGACCGGAATAACCGGGGTGCGGCTGAACGGCTCCAGTACCGCGGGCAGTCCGGAAGTGTTTAACAGCGCTGAAAGCCGCTTTGGCACCGTCTTCAGCCAGGGCGGCGCGACCTCATTGACTTGCGCTAGCACCCGGGAACCCTTGACTGCGGAAGCAAGTTCAGGTTGATCTTTCGACTGCGTCAGTGGTGTGGCCAACAGCCAGGCCGCGGTGAGCACAACAATAAGCTGCACCCCCACCCCGATCAGCGAGTCGATGTTTCGGACTGCGCGGCTGCGGATTGCTCCGCGGACCGCCCTTCCCAGCACCACACCGGCGACCTCGCCGACAACGACCAGCGCGAGGATCAGGAAGAGCGCGGTGAACAGTTTGGCGCGCGGAGCAGCGATGTGGCTGACGATGTGGGGCGCGAGCAACACGCCGGCTATGGCGCCCAGCAGCACACCGACAAAGGACAGCAGTGAGCCCAACGCGCCGGAACGCCAGCCCGAGATGGCCGCGATGAAGGCGACGGCCAGAACCGCGACATCCAGCCACTGGGAAGGGGTCATCGAATTCATTGCGACCCGCCCTGGTCACCGACCAGCATCATCGCGTCGTCCAGCTCGCGGACGTCGTCGGTATCCCAGGGCTTTGCCCAGCCTGCGACGTCGAGCACCGCAGAAATCACCTGGCCAGTGAATCCCCAGACCAGCATCTGGTTCAGCAGAAACGCAGGGCCGGCCCAACGGTGGCCGAGGTCCCCGCGGTACACCATCAGCCGGTTGGCCGGATTGATGAAGGCGCGCACCGGAACCCGCGACACGATCGCCGTTTCAGTCTCGTTGACGACGGCAACCGGCCCGGGATCCGGCGAGTAGGCCAATATCGGGACAACCTCGAACTGCGACGGCGCGATGAACGTGCGTGCCAACGTAGCCAGGGGATGAACCCTGCTGAGGTCGATCCCGGTTTCTTCGTGCGCCTCGCGCAGGGCGGTGGACAGTGGTCCGTCGTCGGTGGGATCGGATGCACCGCCTGGAAACGCTGCCTGGCCGGCATGGTCGCGCAGTGTCGAGGCACGCACCGTCAGCAACAGATCGGCGTCGTCGGGGATGCTGCTGTCGGCCGGCCCGGACTCCGGTCCCGAGAACAACACCAGAAC
Organism: Mycobacterium sp.; assembly: GCA_049522835.1. Taxonomy (GTDB): domain Bacteria; phylum Actinomycetota; class Actinomycetes; order Mycobacteriales; family Mycobacteriaceae; genus Mycobacterium. The sequence goes on along the minus strand of JBEKNM010000253.1, from coordinate 3,071 downwards.
GGCGGCTTCGCGGTCGACGCGACGCGACGATCTGTTGGCGGCCTCAGCCCAGGCGCCAGTCACCATCGCCAGCACGTCCGGGGGTAGCCGGCGGCGGTATGCGTCTGGAATCTCATCGATGTTGTCAACCAGCGGGCGCAGCCAAGACGGGCAGACGTCGGGCGTCAGGCGAACCGTCCCCCGCGCGCGGGCGGTACCCCCAGCACTCACCGGTGCCTCCCTCTAATCCGCCTCATCCCGCGCTAATCCGCCTCATCCCGCGCCGTTTCCGACCGCCGCCGCGATCTCGTCGGCACTGGCGAAATCGCGCAGCAGGGTCTGCGCAACGCTACCGTCCGGCCGCAGGACCACGGTCGCGGGCACCACGTTCGCGACACGCAGCGCCGCCGGAATCAGGCGCCTGCCGTCTTGCAGGGTCGGCAGCCGAACACCGAGTTCCGCCAACCGCAGCAACGCGGCCGCCTCGTTCTCGTCCTGATGCACAGTCACCACCATCACGTCGGACCCGACCCTTCGTTGAAACTCGGCCATTGCCGGCAGTTCAGCTGTGCATGGTGCACACCAATACGCCCACAAGTTAAGGACCACCCGGCGTCCGGCCAGCGCGCGGGCGACGTCGACGGCAGAACCGTCAGCGGCGCATTCCACCGTCACACCGCGCAATGCGACCGGGGCGGCAGGGCTGCCGGCGGCGGGACACGGCGGCAACTTCGCACGCTCTCGGGGACCCGCCAGCGCAGCCGCCGTATCGGCGTCGCGGTGTTCACGGGCGGCAGTCGTCGCGGTCGTCGCGGTCGTCGCGGCGTTGTCGCGCAGTTGGGCAACCAGCGCCGCCGTCAGCGCCGCCACCACTGCCAGGATCGCGATGGTCCAACGGGTTTTCCTGGTCAACATCTTCATTTGCGATGCCCGCGCAGCGGGTCGGTTCTCCTGCTTTACAGCCCGGCCAGAGCCAGCAAGTGTTCGGTTTCCGGTCCCTGGACAAGTGGCGCGGCCAGCAGCGGTTCAGTGGGACCGAGGCCGAAGGAGGGGCAATCCTTGGATAGCACGCAGACACCGCACGCGGGTTTGCGGGCGTGGCAAACCCGGCGGCCGTGGAAGATCACGCGGTGGCTCAGCAAGGTCCACTGACTGCGTTCGATCAGTTCGCCGACCGCATACTCCACCTTGACCGGGTCCTCTTCGGCGGTCCAGCGCCACCTGCGAACCAACCGCCCGAAATGAGTGTCGACGGTGATCCCAGGGATACCGAACGCGTTTCCGAGAACGACGTTGGCAGTCTTGCGCCCTACCCCAGGCAAGGTCACCAGCTCGGCCATAGCGCCCGGCACCTCGCCATCGAAGCGCTCGACCAAGGCCTGCCCGAGCCCGATCAGCGATGCCGCCTTGTTGCGGAAGAAACCAGTGGGACGGATGAGATTTTCCAGCTCGACCCGATCGGCTTGCGCGTACGCCACTGCCGTCGGGTATCGCGCGAACAAAGCCGGCGTCGTCAAGTTCACCCGTTTGTCGGTGCTCTGCGCCGAGAGAATAGTGGCCACCGTCAGCTCGAGTGGCGAGGTGAAATCCAGCTCGCAGTGTGCGTGCGGGAATGCTTGCTCCAGTGCACGGTTCATCCGTCGGGCCCGTCGCACCAAACCAACTCGGGATTCCTGCGACCAGCGTTTGGCGGCGACGGCGCCGGGTGTGGCTGGCGTTGACTTGGAGCGCCCGGACGACTTGGCCACTTTCACCTACGACAGAGTACTGATTTCGTGATCTCACTGAGACCTTGGCCATGTTTACTCTCCTTGTGTCATTCTTGCTGGTGGCCTGTGTACCGGGGCTGTTGATGCTCGCGGCGCTGGGTCTGGGGCGCCTCGAAAAGGAGCTTGCCCATGACACGGTCACGGCGACCGATGTGGCTGCGTTTCTCGAGCACGCAGCGGCCGTGGACGTGCGCACGCTGGCCCGAGAAGGCATGCCGGAGGCGCTTGAATACCTGCATCGACGCCAGGCCCTGCAACTCACCGCTGCCCCGTCGCCGGGACCCGGTGCTGGGAGGCATCGCGCCGAGTCGATCTTTGCCAGGGACTTCGGTGGCCTGAGCGAGGCGGGATTGCCCACGCGAATACACACGCAGTCGCGCGTCAGTCCACAATTTCATGAAGTTCATGCGCCTGGACACGTCAATCGTGTGTAGCGTTGGCAGGTCGGGCCTATTGGCCTACCTTTAAGTCGCTACCACGAGCAGGGGTTATCCTGCCCGTATCACATCGTTGGAAAGCTGAAGAGGCATCGTGGACGAGATCCTGGCAAGGGCAGGAATCTTCCAAGGGGTTGAGCCCACCGCAGTCGCCGCACTGACCAAGCAGCTGCAACCCGTCGACTTCCCCCGTGGGCACACGGTTTTCGCTGAAGGGGAGCCGGGCGACCGGTTGTACATCATCATCGCCGGCAAGGTGAAGATCGGTCGCCGCTCACCGGACGGCCGGGAGAATCTGCTGACCATCATGGGCCCGTCGGACATGTTCGGCGAGTTGTCGATCTTCGACCCGGGGCCGCGGACTTCCAGCGCGACCACGATCACCGAGGTGCGGGCGGTGTCGATGGACCGCGACGCCTTGCGGGCGTGGATCGCCGATCGTCCCGAAATCGCCGAGCAGCTCTTGCGGGTGCTGGCTCGACGGCTGCGCCGGACCAACAACAATCTGGCCGACCTCATCTTCACCGACGTGCCTGGCCGGGTGGCCAAGCAGCTGTTACAGCTCGCCCAGCGTTTCGGTACGCAGGAGGGTGGCGCACTGCGGGTCACCCACGACCTGACGCAGGAGGAGATCGCCCAGCTGGTGGGCGCGTCTCGGGAGACTGTGAACAAGGCGCTGGCCGATTTCGCCCACCGCGGGTGGATTCGTCTCGAGGGCAAGAGCGTGCTGATTTCCGACTCGGAGAGGCTGGCCCGCCGAGCGAGGTAGCTTTCCTCGCCGAACAGACGCAGAATCGCGCGCACCGGCGCGGAATCGTGCGATTCTGGGTCTCTCTCTCGAAAATTCGGTGACCCCAAGCTGGTGAGTGGTTGATCACCGGTGTTA
>JBEKNM010000252.1:0-6586 GCA_049522835.1 Mycobacterium sp. | reverse complement strand
GTGGAGCTAAGGGGACTCGAACCCCTGACCCCCACACTGCCAGTGTGGTGCGCTACCAGCTGCGCCATAGCCCCATGAAGTGATGCCCATCGAAGCTACACCACTGTCAACAAGCGTTCAAAGTCGCTGCTCAGGGCACCTTACGCAATGACCTCGTTGACCACTTCCCGGGCGGTCTTTTGAACTTCGGCCAGATGCTCCGGTCCTTTGAAGGACTCGGCGTAGATCTTGTAGACGTCCTCGGTTCCCGACGGTCGCGCGGCAAACCACGCGTTGGCGGTGGTCACTTTCAGTCCGCCCAGAGGGGCACCGTTGCCGGGTGCGGCGGTGAGCTTCGCGGTGATCGGCTCACCCGCCAACTCGGTGGCAGTCACCTGCTCGGGCGATAGCTTGGCCAGCCGGGCTTTCTGCTCACGATCGGCGGGCGCGTCGACGCGGGCATAGAAAGGGGTGCCGTATTCACCGGTCAGCTCCTGATACCGCTGCGACGGCGTGGCCCCGGTGACGGCCAGGATCTCGGAGGCCAGCAGCGCCAGGATGATGCCGTCCTTGTCGGTCGTCCACACCGACCCGTCATGCCGTAGGAACGACGCCCCCGCCGACTCCTCACCGCCGAAGCCGATGGTGCCGCCGATCAGGCCGTCGACGAACCACTTGAACCCGACCGGCACTTCGACGAGCTTGCGGTCGATGCCAGCGACCACCCGATCGATGATCGACGAACTGACCGCGGTCTTTCCGACCGCGATGCCGGCCGGCCAGGACGGCCGATGGGTGTAGAGGTAGTCGATGGCCGCGGCCAGATAATGGTTCGGATTCATCAGCCCTGCGTCGGGGGTGATGATGCCGTGCCGGTCGGAATCGGCGTCGTTTCCGGTGGCTATCTGGTAGTGGTCCCGGTTGGCGATCAGCGAGGCCATCGCGTCCGGGGAGCTGCAGTCCATCCGGATTTTGCCATCGTGGTCGAGCGTCATGAACCGCCATGTCGCATCGACCAGCGGATTGACCACAGTCAACTCCAGCTTGTGCCGCTGCGCAATCTCGGCCCAATAGTCCACGCTGGCCCCACCCAGCGGATCGGCACCGATCCGCACTCCGGCCTCGCGGATCGCAGCGATATCGACGATATTCGGCAGGTCGTCGACGTAGGTGCCCATATAGTCGTAGCGCTGTACCGTCCGCAACGCCCGGGCCAGTGACGTCCGCTTTACCGCCGAACCTCCGCCGCGCAGAATCTCGTTGGCGCGCTTGGCGATTACGTTGGTCGCGTCGGTGTCGGCCGGGCCGCCGTTGGGTGGGTTGTACTTGAAGCCGCCGTCGGGTGGCGGGTTGTGCGACGGCGTCACGACGATCCCGTCGGCCAGCGCTTCGGTCCTGCCGCGGTTGTAGTTGAGGATGGCCAGACTGACCGCCGGCGTCGGCGTGTACCGGTCAGCCGCGTCAATCATCGCGACCACGTCGTTGGCAGCCAGCACCTCCAGCGCCGACACCCAGGCCGGCTCCGAGAGGCCATGCGTATCACGGCCGATGAATAGCGGCCCAGTGGTGCCGTGCGCCGCGCGGTACTCGACGATGGCCTGGGTGATCGCCAGGATGTGGGCTTCGTTGAATGCGCCGTTGAGCGCCGAGCCGCGGTGACCCGACGTACCGAACGCCACCTGCTGAGCGACATCGTCGGGGTCGGGCTCAATCGAGTAATAGGACGTAACTAGGTGGGGCAGGTCGACAAGATCTTCGGGCTGTGCCGGCTTACCGGCACGCGGGTTGGCCATGGCTACCAATTCTGCCCGTACCCTGAGGCACCCCGCCTCCTAAACTTCTCAGGTACTTCTCGGGTTTACCCGCTTGTAAGTCCCCCCCTACGCTGCTAGACGCATCACTCGCACACCGAAGGGAATTGACCCGTGGCAGACCACGACTATCGCGAGTTGGCCGCGGTTTTCGTTGGCGGAGCGTTCGGCGCCCTGGCCCGTGCGGCGCTGAACACCCTCGCCATCCGCGATCCGGAGCACTGGCCATGGTCGACATTTACCGTCAACATCGTCGGCACCTTCCTGGTGGGTTATTTCACCACCCGATTGCTGGAGCGGCTGCCACTGTCGAGTTACCGGCGCCCCTTGCTCGGCACCGGATTTTGCGGCGGGCTAACGACTTTCTCGACGATGCAAGTCGAGACGCTGAGGATGATCGAGCATGGCCATTGGGTCAAGGCCGCGATATACACCCTCAGCAGCATCGTGCTGGGATTGCTGGCCGTACACCTGGCCACCGTTTTGGTTCGTCGCGTAAGGGTCCGCCCATGACAGCCGGGCCGGCCACGACGACGGCACTCGTATGGGTCGGCGTCGTCCTCCTCGGCGGCATCGGATCAGTCCTGCGTTTCCTGGTGGACCGCGTGGTGGCCCGGCGGGTGGCGCGGCCGTTCCCATTCGGCACTCTGACGGTGAACATCAGCGGTGCCGCGTTGCTGGGGTTCCTCGGCGGCCTGGCGCTGAGCAAGGATGCGGCCCTGCTGGCCGGCACCGCGTTCGTAGGCGCTTACACGACCTTTTCCACCTGGATGCTGGAAACCCAGCGACTCGCCGAGGAGCGCCAGATGTGGGCGGCGCTCGCCAATATCGTCGTCAGCGTCGTGCTTGGCATGGCTGCGGCGTTTCTCGGACAATGGGTTGCGGAGCAGCTATGAACCAGCCGTGCTTGAAGTTGACCGCGTACTTCGCTGAGCGCCAACGCGCAGTCGGCGACGACGGGCGTTTTCTGGCGGACGCGATGCTGGATTTGTTCGGCACCAGCAACGTCGCGACCAGCGTAATGCTGCGCGGTATCACCAGTTTCGGCCCCAGCCACGAGCTGCGCAGCGACGCGTCGCTGAGCCTGTCCGAGGATCCAGCGGTGACGATCGCCGCGGTCGACATCGAGCCGAAGATCCGCTCCCTGGTCGACGACGTGACCGCGATGACCGGCCGCGGACTGGTGACTCTGGAGCGGGCACGGTTGGTCACCCGGCAACTGGGGACCAACGTGTTGCGCGACCTCGGCGACCAGAACGGGGCCCACAACGGAGACGCCGCCAAACTCACCGTTTATGTGGGCCGTCAGGAGCGTGTCGCCGGGAGACCGGCGCACTACGCGATATGTGACCTGCTGTATGGACACGGATTCGCCGGTGCCATAGTGCTTCTCGGCGTCGACGGCACCGCGCACGGTGAGCGCCGCCGAGCCCGCTTTTTCGGTCGCAACGTCAATGTGCCGCTGATGATCATCGCCATCGGCACGACCGCACAGGTTTCGTCGGCCGCAACGGAACTCGCCGCTGCGGTCCCCAACCCATTGCTGACCGTCGAACGGGTGCGACTGTGCAAACGCGACGGTGAGCTGTTCGCACGCCCTCAACAGCTGCCGGCCACCGACGATCAAGGACGCACCCTATGGCAAAAGCTGATGGTGTACACCGCCGAAGCCACCAGGCACGACGGGCTGCCGATCCACCGTGCACTTGTCCAACAACTGCTCCGCTCCGGGACGGCGCGCGGCGCGACGGTGCTGCGTGGCATCTGGGGATTCCACGGCGATCATAAACCGCACGGGGACAAGCTATTTCAGCTCGCACGCAGGGTGCCGGTGACCACGATCATCGTCGACACGCCGGACTCCATCGCGCGCAGCTTCGACATCGTCGACGCGCTGACAACCCGTCACGGGTTGGTGACCAGTGAGATGGTTCCCGCGGCGCTGTCTCTCGACGAGACACAACGGCTCGGTGATATCAGCCTGGCCCAGCACGACTACTGATACCGGACAGCACGGCGCAGCGCACGATCTACAGCTCCGACATCCATTTGTCGGCCAGCGTTGAAACCCAGTCGGTTGCGGCGTCGGGATCCTCCGGCGGCGCCTCGACGAGAACCAGTTCGTCAACGCCCAGTTCGGCAAGCGCACCGACATCGCCAACCTGGGCGCTGACCAGGGCCACGGACAGCCGCAGCTCGGCGCGGTCGCGCCCCGACAGGGCGCACAGCTGCTCGAGGGTGTCGATCCGCTCGCGCACCGCGGCGACGCCGTCGAGGTTGAACCCATACCAACCGTCTGCCCAGGCAGCCACTCGCCGCAGTGCCGGATCACTGTTGCCCCCGAGCACAACCGGGATACGACGATCGCGTATCGGCTTGGGGTTCATCCGGATCGAGTCAAAGCCGACGAATCTTCCGTTGAACGAGGCAACGTCATCGCGCCACAACGTGCGCATCGCCGCAACGTATTCGGCGGTACGGGCTGCGCGATGCTCGAACGGCACCCCGAGCGCCTCGAATTCCTCTCTTGACCAACCGACGCCCACGCCGAGCGTCAGCCGCCCGGCGCTCAACCGATCTAGGCTGGCAGCCTGCTTCGCCACCACCACCGCGTTGTGCTCGGGCAGCAGCAACACGCCGGTTGCTATGCCGATGCGGGACGAGGCGGCCGCGATGAAGCTCAGCGCGATCATCGGGTCAAGCCAATCCGCCTGCGCGGGAACGGCGATGACGCCATCCTCGGAATACGGATAGCGCGACGCCGACCGGTCCACCATCACCACATGTTCACCCACCCACAGGGTGGCGAAACCGCAGTCGTCCGCCGCGGACGCGACGGCGTCGATCACCGCTCGGTCGGCGCCGGCACTGATTCCCAGCGCATGCAATCCCAGCCGCACCCGATGATCGTCTCACGCCTGCCGGCGACAAAACGGCTGCCGGCGCCTGAGTCACTTCCCGTCCGCTTTATCAGAATCAATGTCAGTGGACCCTGTTAGAGTCGAAAATATGTTCGATACTCCGCTTTCGGTCGAAGGCTCGACGACCGACCAACATGGTGCTGACCAATCGGCGCTGATCGAGCGCATAGCCGAGCTCGAGAGAATCAAATCGGCGGCCGCGGCGGCCCAGGCGCGAGCGGCTGCCGCCTTAGACGCGGCGCGCCGGGCCGCCGAAGCGGCCGCTGGTGTTCCCGCCGGGGAGCGCGGACGTCGAGTAGCCAATGAGATTGCGCTTGCTCGACGAGACTCACCCGCCCGGGGAGGTCGGCACCTCGGCTTTGGAAAGGCCCTGGTATACGAGATGCCGCATACGTTGGCGGCGCTCGAATGCGGCAAGCTGTCGGAGTGGCGGGCCACCCTGATCGTGCGCGAGAGCGCGTGTCTGGATGTCAAGGACCGGCGCGCGCTGGATGCCGAGTTGTGTGGTGACCCGGCCCGTCTCGATGGGAAGGGAGACGCAAGGGTGGCTGCGGCCGCAAAGGCGATCGCCTACCGGTTGGACCCCCACGCCGTCGTTGACCGGGCGGCCAAGGCTGAGACCGAACGCACGGTCACCATTCGGCCCGCGCCTGACACCATGACATATCTGACCGCACTGTTGCCGGTGGCTCAGGGCGTGTCGGTGTACGCGGCGCTGCGCCGCGAAGCGGACACCCGCTGCGACGGGCGCTCACGCGGACAGGTGATGGCGGATGCCCTCGTCGAGCGGATCACCGGCCGCGACGCGACGGTTCCGACGCCCATCGCGGTCAACTTGGTCCTGTCGGACGAAACGCTGCTGGGCGGTGACAGCGCGCCGGCGGATATCTGCGGTTACGGACCCATCCCCGCGGCTGTCGCCCGCGCGATGGTCTCCGGCGCTGTCGCTGACCGACGCTCCCGGGCGACGCTGCGCAGGCTCTACGCTCATCCTCGAACCGGGGCGCTGGTGGCGATGGAGTCACGGGCGCGGCTGTTCCCCAGGGGCCTGGCCACCTTCATAGAGCTACGGGATCAGCGTTGCCGCACCCCCTACTGCGACGCGCCGATCCGGCACCGCGACCATGCGCGATCCTGGGCTAACGGCGGCCCGACCAGCGGAGACAATGGGCTCGGGTTATGCGAACGTTGCAACTACGCGAAGGAAGGCGTCGGCTGGCGTGTCAGCACGCGTACCGACGAAAACCACACTCACACAGCAGAATTCACCACTCCAACAGGCAGAAGCTACCGGTCCGAGGCCCCACCGCGGGGACCAACGATCACGATCAGCGATCTCGAGGTCCGAATAGGCGTGGCGCTCGCTCGACACGCTGCCTAGCTCACCAAGTGACCCGATCCGGTCAGTAGTGATAGGTGTCTGACGGAGCGGGCGTGTGAACCGATTCGTCGTCGAAGTCGGACGCTTCGATGCCGTACGAACGAGCCAGCTCAAGGAGCTTGGTGGCCCGAGCGATGCGCGGCAGGTCGGAACCGTTTCGGATCTCTCCCCCGTCACGCTCGAACTCAGCGAAAAACTCTTTAGCCCAAGCGATTTCGTCCTGTGACGGCGATAGTCCCTCGTTTACCACCGAACATTGATCCGGCGAGAGGCAGATCTTGCCCGTCATCCCGAATTCGACAGACACAGCCGTGGCCTCGATGAGCTTCAACGCGTTGGAGCCAATAGTCGGCCCATCGATCGCACTGGGCAGGTTGGCCGCCTTGGCGGCGATTGTGAATCGTGACCGCGCATAGGCCAGGGTGGACGGGTCTTCGCCAAAACCGGTGTCACGGCGAAAATCGCCGATGCCGAAGGCGAGCCGGAAGCTGCCC
>JBEKNM010000251.1:0-6598 GCA_049522835.1 Mycobacterium sp. | reverse complement strand
GTCCCCTTCCCGACGCAATCGAAACCATCAGGGAACTAAGAAATGAACACTGGGGTGCCGCGCTGGGCTACTTCTTGCCGCTGAGCAGCCCGCCGAGGATGTCGCCAAGTCCGCCGCCCTTGCTGCCCAGCACGTTGCCGAGGATGCCGCCAAGGGACTTGTCGGCGGAGCCACCCCCGAGGATGCTGCCCAGAATGTCACCAAGGCCCCCACCGGGGGCTTGCGCCGTAGTGGTCTGCTGCGCGCCGCCACCGGTGAGTTGTTTTCCGACATAGGCCAACACAATCGGCAGCAGGACCGGCAGCAACTTCTTCAGCAGATCGCTATTGCCAGCACCCCCACCAGCCAGCGCCGCAGCAACCTGATCGGTGTTATTACCGCCGAAGAGCGTCGCAACGGCCTGATGCCCCTCGCCCTCGTTCACCTGATCGACACCCGCACCTGCGTCGAGGAGGCCACTTGCGGCATGACTAGTTGCGGCTGATTCGATCTTGCTGGCGTGCTCGGGATCTTGTGAGTTCTCGTGCAGTCCGCCGAGCAGCACCGGCACCAGCGTATGAATAGCGTTGTCGACCTCACCTTGGTCGGCGCCGAGCTTGTCGGCGATTTCAGACGTGGGAATCTGGGCGTAGAGATCATCGAGACCGGCCATGGGTGGGTCCACCTTCGTCGCTGGAATGTCATGGAATGTCGCTGCCATGTAGGGGCAGGCCGTTACGACACTAGACGCATGCGATGTCGCCCGATAGACCTTCGCACCGCACGCGTCAATCCAGCCGTTCGGTCCGCAGTGACACGCCGGCGGCCGGAAAACGTGCCAGCAATACGTCGCCCATCGAGGCCGCGGGCGTGAGCACTCCGCGCAGGTCGGAGAGCTTGTCGCGGTCCAGCGCGAGCGCAAGAGCGCACTCCCCCAGCAACACCGAGGTCGCCTGGTAGCCGGGGTCGCCCAGCTGTTCCATTCTGGCCACATAGCGGGCGCCGCTGGTTGTGGTGGTGTAGGTCTCGATGCGGTACGAGCCGCGCTCACGCGCGGCTTGGCTGGGACCGGTGCCCGGTTTGGGGGCCACCCGCTCGAGCAGTCGACGCGGCAGCAGCCGGAAGTAGCGGCTGCCCAAGCCGAACGTTGCCTTGCCGAAACCACTGACGACGGCCGATGCGACTGGCGCAAGCGACGACGACCCCAGGCTCATGTGCTCGCTGTAGCGCAACTGGCGGCCGTATGCCCAGTCCAGTAATGCGTTGCTGCGTCGCACGACTCGCGTGTTGATTGACGCCATCATGAATCCGGCCGTCCAGAGACCGGTCAGTTCCGGCGCTATCTGACGGCCACGACGCCACTGCAGATCGGGCTGCGGTCCGAGTTCAGGTTCGGCGCCGCGGTCGGTGCTCAGCGTGTACGGGTCGGCAAGCTGGCGACGCAGGTCTGGATCGCTCGAGGCGGCGTTCATCACGTCCATCATCGATGCGATAGTGCCGCCGGATAACCCGCCAGAGAACGAGCGCACGACGAAGTCGGTGTCGGCGAGCTCGCCGGCGCCGTCCTCGCGCGTCGCTCGATACAGCGCATACACACTCAGATCCGAGGGGATGGAATCGAATCCGCAGCAGTGCACAATGCGGGCGCCGGTGTCGGCCGCCTGCTTGTGGTACAGGTCGATGCTCTCGCGGATGAACATCGCCTCACCGGTCAGGTCGGCGTAATCAGTGCCCGCCGCGGCGCAAGCGGCCACCAGCGGCATCCCGTAGCGGCTGTAGGGCCCGACCGTGGTGACGACGACTTGTGTCCGGTCGGCCAACTCATTCAGCGTCGCCGGCGATGCCGCGTCGGCGGTCAGAACCGGCCAGGACTGCGCAGATTCTCCGAGGGTTTCGCGAACGGCGAGCACTCGGTCTGCTGACCTGCCTGCCAGCGCGATCCGCGCGCCCGCCCCGGCCCGTGCCAGGTACTCGGCGGACAGCTTCCCGACGAAGCCGGTAGCCCCGTACAGGACGATGTCGAATTCACGCGGCGTTGCGGTCACGGGCCCGACGCTACCCGACGGATTTCAGGCCCTTCAGGGCCGCAAAGCACCTGAAGATAAGGAATGCCGGGCACCAGGCCCGGCATTCCTTATCTTGTTCGACAGTTCGACGGAGGAGCCGTCAGCTGCAGCCTTTGATCAGCCGCGTCGGCCGCATACCGGCCACGCGTGGATGCCCTGCGAGTGCAGCACGTTCTCGGCTACCCGGATCTGCTCCTCACGGCTGGCACCACTCGGGGAGCCCGAACCACCGTTGGCGTGCCAGGTGCCGGACGTGAACTGCAGGCCGCCGGCGTAACCGTTACCGGTGTTGATCCCCCAGTTGCCACCCGACTCGCACGCCGCGATCGCGTCCCAGTTCACGCTGTAGGCCTGGTGGACCGGGGGGGCATCGACTGGCGGCGCGTCCGGGTCCGCAGGCGGCGGAACATTCGTGTCAAAGCCCACCGGGGCCGGCGGCGGGGCGTCCGGTGCCGGCGGCGGCGGAACATTCGGGTCAAAACCGAACGGGGCGGGCGGTGGGGCGTCCGGTGCCGGCGGCAGAGCGTCCGGCGCCGGAGCGTCCGCAGCCGGCGGCGGCGGAACGCCCGGGTCAAAACCAACCGGGGCCGGCGCGGGAGCGTCGGGAGCCGGCGGCGGGGCCGCGTCCGGGGCGAGCCCGACAGGGCCCACGTTCGGGTCAAGGCCCATCGCCTCCGCGTTCGCGGTAGCGGTCGGCACAGTCACAAGCGCGCCGGCGATCGCGGCGAGCATGAGCGTCTTACGGGCGTTCTTCAAATCTGTTCCTTTCGCGGTGCGCGCGCCAAAGCAACCCACGGGTGTGGGTGAAGGTGTTTTGTCCGGATGGAGCCCGGATGAAATAGGTGCTCTGGAACGTGCCGTCTCGTTCTGGCACGACAGCGGGGGACCTCATCGGCCCGGCGGGCTGCTACCCCCGACTGCGGCGCGGCTATCGCCGCCCGCACCCCCGCTCACACGCGGGTCCGTGTATTCAATTTTTCGGTTACCTTTTGCGTTACCCGTTTCGGGCTAAGAGGACCGTACGAGACCTGATCGCATTCGTCATCTTCGGGAAACAGATATATCGGTCAGATAACGAGCCAATCACGGCGCAATCGCGAAATAATTTCCGCAGGTCAACTGCGCCTTTCCTACAGATTTCCGGCTATCGTGATCCACGTCGAATTGTGACCCGAATCACGCAAATATTGTGATCTGGGACACATATTCGCCCCGGCGTCGCGGCCCGATACCCAACCAGACGCCGTCCGAGCGAGGTCGCGCATGCTACAGCAACCCCCACCGGATTGAACGCGCGACACGCCATGGGCGCCCGGCCGAGCCGGGCGGATCGTTGATATACGGTGTGCACCAACGTTATTCGTTGCGCATCAAGAAATGCCTCGATACGGACCCCCGCAAGATCTCATCTGGCTTTTGTGAAAGCTAGGGCCACAACGACTTTCATTGAATTATCTTCTGCACCAATGTATTTCAGCTATGTATTGGCGATGGGATCGCGCTGAGCTCGACAAGGGATCTGACGCCAACAAGCGGTGCTTGCGAATTGCGTAAATGCAATTTGCTGGAAATACGTCAAAAGCGCCAATACAGAACTGATTCCCCAAATCATTGCTCCCCCAACGAGATACAGCATGCGACTGCGCCGGCAGGACGAGCGCCAATCCTTCAGTCATTCGAAGTGGCGTCAGCTTCAATAACGGCGAAATCATCCAATTTCGCCGTATTTTGGGCTTGAATTTATGCAGAGCTGATTTATAGAGCGACCGATTGGGGCAAATAAATGTGCGCAACCTTTGGCCGAGAGGGTCAAAGCTGTGCGCGGTTGGCTTCAGACTCCGGGCTGCACCAGTGCGCGCAGGTCAGCGTCCGTATTGACGTTGGTCAGCGCTCGTGAATCCGGCAGCACGATCTGCTGAGCATCCGAAGCGTCGATCAAGGCGCTCATTTTGCGCTCGCCGGCAGCAACCAGCGCATCGATCCGGTCGGCCAGATCGGTCCGGTACACCGCGGCCAGGTAGTGGCTGCGACCGTCCCAGGGAGACACCACTTCGGCATTGGTCTCGACGGCAAGGCGCACGAGCTCGTCGATCAATTCGACGGTCAGCCGCGGCATGTCGACGGCGCAGACGAACGCGAACCGAGCACCCGCCTCCGCGGCCGCACGCAACCCGCGGCCAGTCGCCGGCAACGGCCCGAGCCCGCGCAACTCGTCGCGCAAGATGGCAGCCCGCATCACCGGCAACGGTTGCCCTGGAGCGGCCAGCACGAAAACCGGCTCGCAGCGCTGCGCGACGACGCCGAGGACGTACTCGACCATCGTGGTGGCGCCGTGAGCGCCGGCAGACCCAGAGGGCACCAAAACGGGCCGCGGATAAGGCAGGGTGGCCTTGTCGCGGCCCATGCGCCGCGACTCGCCCCCAGCGAGTACTACCCCGGCCAGCGACCCGGCCTGTGACACTCCGTCCGGCATGGGATCAGCCACCTCAGTCGACGGTCCAGGTGTCGCGCCCGCGCAACAGCGATTGCAGCGCGGCCGAGTCGAACGGTTTCGACGACTGGGCGGCACGGACCTGAGCGCGGGCCGCGTCGTCGTAGGTGGCCCGGCTGACGTTGCGGAAGATCCCCAGCACGGTGTGCTCGAGGTTCTGGTCCGACAACCGGGACAGCGCGAAGGCGTAGGCCGAATCATCGGCGTGCGCGTCGTGCACCACGATCTCGCCGACAGCCACATCGGCGGTCTTGGCCACCTCGAGGCTGAAGCCGGACTTCACCACGCAATATTCGCCGTTGGCGCCGAAGACAATTGGCTCACCGTGGCGGACATTGATCACCCGGTCTTCGGCGCCCTCCTTGCGTAACGCGTCGAACGAGCCGTCGTTGAAGATCGGGCAGTCCTGCAGGATTTCGACCACGGAGGCGCCCCGGTGCTCGGCGGCGGCGCGCAGTACCTCAGATAACCCGTTGCGGTCGGAGTCCAGTGCGCGACCGACGAAGGTCGCCTCGGCGCCAAGCGCCAACGACACCGGATTGAACGGGTGATCCACCGAACCCATCGGCGTCGACTTGGTGACCTTGCCGACCTCCGAAGTCGGCGAATACTGACCCTTGGTCAGCCCGTAGATCCGGTTGTTGAACAGCAGAATCGTGATGTTGACGTTGCGGCGCAGCGCGTGGATGAGGTGGTTGCCACCGATCGACAAGGCGTCGCCGTCGCCGGTGACCACCCACACCGACAGATCCTCGCGGGCCAGCGCCAGACCTGTCGCGACAGCCGGCGCGCGGCCGTGGATCGAGTGGAACCCATAGGTCTCCAGGTAGTACGGGAACCGGCTCGAGCAACCGATACCGCTGATGAACACGATGTTCTCGCGACGCAGGCCCAGCTCGGGCAGGAAGTTGCGGATGGTGTTCAAGATGACGTAGTCACCACAGCCCGGGCACCAGCGGACCTCCTGGTCGCTGGTGAAGTCCTTGGCCTTCTGCGGCTGATCGGTGGTGGGCACACCATCGTTTTTGGTCAGCCGATCGTTTTCGTTCAGCCCTGGAGTCAACCCCAGGTCTGTGCCCGCCAGATTGCCGATCACGTTAGTCATGAGCGCCGCTCCTCCTCATCGCTTCGCTCTGCATCGTCGCGTTGCGCGTCATTCGCTAGCTCCCGCTCCAACTGTTGCCGCCGCCATTCTCGCGACCATCGTCTTGTCGTTCTCAATTTCGGCCAGTGTCCCGGCCAGCGCGGCGCGGATAACGCGCCCCACTTCGTCGGTCAGGAACGCGACACCCTGAACCTTGGTGACCGACTGCACGTCGACCAAATACTTACCGCGTAGCAACAGCGCCAGCTGACCCAGGTTCATCTCTGGTGCCACCACCTTCGGGTAGCGCCGCAGCACGTCGCCCAGGTTGGCCGGGAATGGACTGAGATGGCGCAGATGGGCATGTGCAACCTTGATGCCCTTACGCCGCGCCCGCCGGCAGGCTTCACCGATCGGGCCGTACGAGCTGCCCCACCCGATCAGCAGCAGCTCGGCGTCTCCGGTCGGATCATCGACCTCCAGATCGGGAACAGAGATGCCGTCGATCTTGGCCTGGCGCAACCGCACCATGAGGTCGTGGTTGACCGGCTCGTAGGAAATGTTGCCCGAGCCGTTCGCGGCTTCCAACCCGCCGATGCGGTGCTCTAGACCGGGTGTGCCCGGAACGGCGAATTGGCGAGCCAGTGTTTCCGGATCGCGATTATAGGGCTGGAAAGGCTCGTCCGATTTAGCCAACGTGTGCTTGATGGGCTGCAGATCGCCGACGTCCGGGACTTGCCATGGTTCCGAGCCGTTGGCAATGGCGCCATCGGACAACACGATCACCGGGGTCTGGTACGACAATGCGATGCGCACCGCCTCGAGCGCGGTTTGAAAGCAGTCGGCGGGAGACCGCGGCGCCAGCACCGCCACCGGCGATTCTCCGTTGCGCCCGTACAGTGCCTGCAACAGGTCAGCTTGCTCGGTCTTGGTGGGAAGGCCGGTCGAGGGCCCGCCTCGCTGCACGTCGATCACAAG
>JBEKNM010000250.1:0-6609 GCA_049522835.1 Mycobacterium sp. | reverse complement strand
CCGACTACTGGGCCAACGCATACGACTGGAGGTCGCGTGAGGCCGCGCTCAACCGCTTTGATCAGTTCATCACCGAGATCGACGGGCTGGACATTCATTTCATCCACCAAAAGTCGCCGCACCAGGACGCGTTCCCGCTGGTGATCACCCATGGCTGGCCAGGTTCCATCGTGGAGTTTCACAAGGTGATCGAGCCGCTTACCAATCCCAAGGCCCACGGCGGACGCGCCGAAGACGCCTTCCATGTGGTGTGTCCCTCGCTTCCGGGGTACGGATTTTCTGCGAAGCCCACCCGCGCGGGGTGGGGCGTCGAAAAGATCGCCGCGGCATGGGAGACGCTCATGGGGCGCCTTGGCTACGACCGCTATGGCGCCCAGGGCGGTGACTGGGGCTCGGCAGTGACCACGCAGATAGGTCGGAACCAGGGTCACTGCGCGGCAATCCATCTCAACATGCCGATCGGAAGGCCCACAGCGGAAGCGCTCGCCAATCCAACCGCAGAAGAGCAACGGGCGCTGGCGGCGCTGGCTGAACACCGCAAGTCGGGCACCGGCTATTCCAAGCAGCAGTCCACCCGGCCGCAAACATTGGGCTACGGGCTGGTGGATTCACCGGCGGGACAGCTGGCGTGGATCGTCGAGAAGTTCTGGGCCTGGATGGATTGCGACGGACATCCGGAGAACGTGCTCAGCCGCGACGAGTTACTCGACAACGTGATGGTGTACTGGGTGACCGGCACCGCCGCGTCATCGGCCCGCTTGTACTGGGAGAGCTTCAAGGCCTGGGGGCAAATGGGCCGGGTCGAATTGCCCACTGGTATCGCCGCTTTCCCAGGAGAGGTGCTGGTTGCACCGCGGGCGTGGTGCGAGCCGGTCTACAACATCACGCACTGGACAACGATGCCGCGCGGCGGCCACTTCGCCGCATTCGAACAACCCGAGTTGTTCGTCGCTGACCTGCGCGCGTTTTTTGCGACGGTGCGCTGACCCACCTGACAACACCGTCGTCGAAAGTGAATCTGACGACGCGACACGCCGGCGCGGCGTCGGTATTTTCACTCTCGGCGGCAGGGGATTTGCGTCACCCCGGCGGTGCGAAAAACTCCAGCGCGATGCCGTCGGGGTCGCGGAAGCTCAATCCTGAGCCGTAAGGCGCGTCCACGACACCGCCGTGGGCGATGCCCAACCCGTCCAGCCGGCTGACCCAGTTCTCCAACTCGGCACGGTTGGCGCAGCCCAAGCCGATGTGGTCGAGGCCGACCCGGAGCTCGCTGAATTTCTCGTCGGGGGCGCGACGGTCGTGCTGATGGATACCAAGCAAGGTGCCTCCATCCAGCACCCACACCTGATGGTGGAAGCCGGCATCGGTGTGTTCGTCGACTACCGGGTCGGCGCCGAGAAGCCGGCGATACCAGGGTCCGCTTATCTCGATGTCACGCACGGTGACCGCGATGTGGTTGAGCGTGGGAAAGGCCATGGCCGACTGTACCGCTCGACAACGCGCCGTCGACCGTGAACCTGACGGCGCGACACGCCGGAGGCGCGTCGCTGTTTTCACTCTCGGCGGCGGGAGATCTAGACGATCCGCCAGCCGCGGCGCACGCGAAACCGCATGTCCCACAGATAGAGCTGATAGCCGAAGATCCAGGCGCGATGCGGAATCAGCCGGTCGGCGAACCGCAGGGCCGACAGCAGCCACTTGAACCGGCGCTGCTGGCTCTCCGACCAGTCCAGCTGCATCATCGCCCGGAACTCGGGGGCCAAAAACCCCGTCGTTGCGAACAGGTTGAAGGGCCCTGCCAGCGCCCGTAGTGGCCACGGCAGAAAGGCCACGGTTGCGACCCCACGCAGATGCTCGCGGACCGGCGGGTCGATGTGCAGGTCGTCGAACGAGCGCTTCCAGTACTCGTCGAACGCGTCCCGCTCCGGCGGCCACATGCGCTCGGGTACTTGCAGCGTGGTACCCAATCGTTTGGCGTCGCGATAGACCGCCTCGGCGGTGGCGTCATCAAGCGGGCCGTACAGGAATTCGTGTTGGTCGACGTAGTAGCGGTACAGACACGAGGCCACCCACAGCTGCAGCTTGGGGTCGAATGCATTGTAGGACAACGGGCTTGACGGCATCGAGCGAACCTGGCGGTGTGCGACGTCGACGGCGTCGCGGATCAGTGCCCGGTCGGATTCGGTCCCGATGGTCGCAACCGCCAGGTAAGTACCGGTGGTGCGGGCCCGCTTGAACGGGTGCTTGTACACGTTTCCGCTGTCCACCGGACTTTCCAGCACGCCATAGCCCACGCCCGGTAATGACAGCTGCATGATTACGTTCGCGGCGGGCAACAACGTCGCCGCCGGATTCAGCAGGTCGGCGACCCGGGTGACGTGTTTCTTCATTTCGCAGCCATTGCGGCTTCTGCCCCAGAAGACTCCATGGCAGCGAGTAGACCACGTATGAGACGCTGCCGGAATGTTTGCGACGACACCGCGCACCCGGATCGTCGGCGTGCTGGGCGGCTACCTGGCCGACCTCGCGCTGGGCGATCCGAAACGGGGTCATCCGGTCGCGGTGTTCGGCCAAGCGGCAGCGAAGTTGGAGCAGGTCACCTACCGGGACAACAGGACCGCCGGCGTGCTGCACGTCGGCCTGCTGGTCGGTGCGGTGGGCTTGCTGGGCGAGGCTTTGCAGCGCGGCGCTCGACGTCAGGGTCGGCTCTGTTCGATTGCGGTCACCGCGGCGGCCACCTGGGTATCGGTTGGCGGAACTTCGTTGGCGCGCACCGGCCTGGCGATGTCGGAGCTGGTGGACCGCGGTGACGTCGAGGCCGCGCGACAGCTGCTGCCGTCGCTGTGCGGGCGCGACCCGGCCCGGCTGGACGGCCCGGGCCTGACCCGCGCGGCTTTGGAGTCGGTCGCGGAGAACACGTCGGATGCGCTGGTGGCGCCGCTGCTATGGGCGACGGCGGACGGGGTGCCCGCGGTGCTGACCTACCGCGCCATCAACACCCTGGATTCGATGATCGGCCACCGTTCACCGCATTATCTACGATTCGGTTGGGCCGCAGCACGATTGGATGACGCAGCCAATTACCTCGCCGCGCGGGCGACCGCCGCGCTGGTGGTGATGTGCGCACCGGTTGTCAGCGGATCAGCAACGGGCGCGGCGCGAGCCTGGCGGCGAGACGCCGCCCGGCATCCCAGTCCCAACGCAGGCGTCGTCGAGGCGGCCTTCGCCGGGGCACTCGGCGTGCGGCTCGGCGGGCCCACCCAGTACCACCACGGGCTGCAGCTCCGGCCCACCCTTGGCGACGGCGCCCAGCCGACCGTGGCCGATCTGCGCCGGGCGGTGGTGCTGTCGCAGGTGGTGCAGGCTGCGGCTGCGCTATTGGCCGGGCTCGCTGTTTTCGCCTGGCGATGATGCGGCCCGCTATGCGGGCCGAGGAGAAGCCAGGCAATCAGCTACCGCCGTCGGCCGTAGCGGTCGGCCAGCTTGTCCTCGACAGTCATCGGAGCTGCTGGTGACGGCTGTTGCTTTTCTTGGCGACGGGCGCGAAGCTCGGAGTAGGCGAAATAGCCCAGCCCGATCGGCGCGAGGATGCCAAAAGAAAGCCACTGGATGCCGTAGGACAGAAACGGCCCGGCGTCCAGGTTTGGCACGCCGATCAGGCCGAGCCCGCCGGGTTGATTTTCGACCAACTGTAGGTAGGACTCGGCCAGCGGCACTTTGGTCAGCACTGAAATCTGTTGAGTGTTGATCGAATACACCTGCTCGACATTGTCTCTGGAGAACGGCTCCTTGCCGCGAGGGACCGGCTCGGAGTCTCGTAGCCGCGCTGTGATGCTGACGGTCGCTTCCGGCGGGCGCGGAATCGCAGGCACGTGAGAGCCCGGCTCGGGACGAACGTAGCCGCGGTCGACCAGAACAGTCGGTCCGTCGTCGACGACAAACGGTGCCATCACCTCGAACGCCTGGTCTCCTTCCACCACCCGCAAACGGGCCAGCACTTGCACATCGGGCAGGTAATGCCCGGTCGCCGTCACCTTGCGCCACTGCGCATCCGGTGCTGACGAATCCTGCTGTGGTAAAAGATTTTTCAGCGGCACCGACGCGGTGTTGAGAGAAGATTCGATCTGGTGGTTCTCGCGTGATGTCCTGGTGTTCTTTCCCAGCTGCCACGGCGCGAGCACCATAAAGCACAGGTAGGTGAAGGCGATGACCACCAGAACCAGCGCTATCCAGCC
Source organism: Mycobacterium sp. (assembly GCA_049522835.1). Lineage (GTDB taxonomy): Bacteria > Actinomycetota > Actinomycetes > Mycobacteriales > Mycobacteriaceae > Mycobacterium. The sequence goes on along the minus strand of JBEKNM010000250.1, from coordinate 2,374 downwards.
CGGCCGCAGCAGGAACGCCAGGCGACGCAGCCCATGCATTACTGGTGTCCGTTCTGGGCGAGTTGCCTGTCCACCCAGTCGTGCAGACCGGGTAAGGCTGCCTCGATGACGGCTAAAACCTCTTCGAAGTCATCTTGGTCGCCGTAGTAGGGATCCTCGACATCGGGGACATGAGCCCCTGAGCGCGGGTCGAACGACCGCAGCATCCGTACCCGGTCGCGGTCGACCCCTAGCTGTCGCAACAGCCGAGCATGGTTGCGGCCCAAGGCCACCACCAGATCGGCCGCCAAGTGGTCGTCGTTGATCTGTGCGGCGCGGTGGTCAGTGGGGTAACCGTGCGCCTGCAGCACCCGGGCAGCCCGCGCGTCGGCGCCCGAGCCGACATGCCAATTGCCCGTGCCCGCACTGGTCACCCGTACCGCGTCAGCCAGGCCGCGCCGTCGCAGCTGGTCGGCGAACATCTTCTCCGCCATCGGCGAGCGGCAGATGTTGCCGCTACAGACGAAGGTGACGTGCAGCTCCCCCCGGCGACGATGCGGGCCGTCCAACGGCCCGCTGAGCAGTGGGGCATTCGTGTCAGTCCGATCAGACACCCAACGCCCTCCGTAGCTCGTCGATGGTCGCGGCATGCGCCACCCCGGTGATGGTGAGCTCGTCAGCGAAATCGGCCTGCCCGTAGCCCCAGCCGACCACCACGGTGTCGATACCGTGTGCGGCCGCCCCCTCCACGTCGTGGCTGCGGTCACCGACCATTAGCACGCGTTCGGGGAGCGGCTGAAGCTCGGTAAGCGCGTGAGCCAGCACCTCGACCTTGGTTTTGCGCGAGCCGTCTGGACAAGCCCCGGCGATGACCTCGAAATGCTGATCGAGCCCGAAGTGGGTGAGGATGCGCTGTGCCGTCGGTTCCAGCTTGGAGGTGGCCACCGCCAGCCGGACACCGGCGGCGCGCAGATCGGCCAGCAGTGGAGCGATCCCGTCGAACAGGGTATTCATCGCCCAGCCCCGGGTGCCGTACTCGGCGCGGAAGGCCGTGATCGCCTCGTCGGTGTACTCGCCGAGTTCCAGCGCGCGGAAAGTGTCGTCCATCGGCGGGCCGACGATCTGGGCGGCCAGGTCGCCCTCGGGGACTGGGGCACCGACGTGCTCGAGCGCATGCAGGAAGCTGGCGACGATCCCGTCTGCGGAGTCGGTGAGGGTGCCGTCGAGATCGAAGATCACCAACTGCGGCCCGGTACCCGGGCTCGGCTGCGAAGGGGTCTGGGCCGAGGCTGTGCCTGTCACGTTCTCATTGTCCTTGATGGAGCAGTCGTGCAAACGCCCAGATCCGGAATGGACAAGTTCGAGCTGACGTATTCGAGCCTTCGTGCAGTTCAAAGACGGCGTGGCTGTCGCCGGTGACGGTTTGCGCGGCTTGCGCGGCTCTGCGCGATGTCTCGCAGTCCGCATTTCTCCAACACTCACGGATAAGCGCAGTTCGCTTCCGAGGGATTCTTACTCTGGCTGGCAACAGGTTTCGCGACATAGGTTATGGACGTACGACCAGCGATTACCACGAAGCAAAAAACTGGATGGATGCATGGCGTCGGCGGATGCCGAATATAGCCAGTTGTTATGCGGTGCAACCCAATGATCCGCATTGCGCACTTGAACTCGATCCCAGAAGGAACCAGCATGACTGACACCACAGCTAGCACTATCGCCCGATGGGAACAGGCAGAGATCGCACGAGCGAACGCCACAGGACTGACTCCGGTTCTATTCGTACACGGTCTTTGGTTACTTTCCAGCAGCTGGCAACGCTGGCGCGACCTGTTCGAAGCCAACGGCTATACCACCGTTGCTCCCGGCTGGCCCGACGACCCCGCTACTGTCGAGGAGGCTCGCGCACATCCAGAAGTGGTCGCGCACAAAATGGTTCAAGGCATTACGGATCATTACCTGGACGCCATCACGCAGCTGGACAAGAAGCCGGCGGTGATCGGTCATTCCTTCGGCGGCTTGATAGCACAGAAAATAGCCGGCTCCGGCGCGTCGGCGGCGACGGTGACGATCGACAACGCGCCATTCAGAGGTGTTCTACCGCTTCCGATCTCATCACTGAGGTCCGCGTTGCCGGTCCTGGGCAATCCCGCCAACTACGGCAAGTCGATCGCGCTGACCTTTGAACAGTACAAGTACGGCTGGGCCAACAACCTCGATGACACCGAGGCGAAGGAACTCTACGAGACATTCCACGTCCCGGGCGCCGGCGCGCCGCTTTTTCAGGGGGCTGTCGCGAATTTCAACCCCTTCAGCGAGACCCGGGTTGACTCCCGGAATCCCGACCGGGGTCCGCTGCTCGTGATCGCCGGCGACGGCGACCACACGATACCGC